>NZ_JBARVX010000155.1:0-10424 GCF_049646505.1 Microcoleus sp. | reverse complement strand
ATAACTAAATAAAAAAGCCGACCAGGTTTGGGTCAACTCATAAAATCAAAATAAAAAAAGCACAAACCGCCGCCAACCGCCAACTCCCGCTACCCAACTACCAATTCCCACTACCATGAATAAAAATTTTTCTCGTTTCGACACTTTAAGCAGCGTGCTAGCAGGAACTACCGCAGCCTTAACCATCGTCATCAGCCAGCCCGCGATCGCCAAAACAGCCCAAGAAGTCGCCAACATTGCCGGCCCGCTGACAGTACAAATTAACAGTTCCCTAGGAGACGGTTCAGGCGTAATTATTGCCAAAACAGGCAAAACTTACACAGTTTTAACAGTCAACCACGTTGTAGAAAAAGCAGACGTTAAATATACCGTTCGCACCTCGATCGGCAAAAACTATCAAGCAACCGCAGTCACCCGCTTGCAAGCAGCCGCCACAGACGCAGATTTAGCAGTAGTAAAATTTGAAAGTCCCGAAGAATATCCAGTCGCGACGATCGCAGATTCCGATCTAGCCGTCATCGGCAGTCAAATCTACGTTTACGGCTATCCCGCTACGGGCGGACTCTTCGGCGCAGAAAGAGAACCGGAACTCTCTCCCGGACTCGTTACCAGCCGCCCGCACAACCGCCCCGAAGGTTACAATTTGCGGTATCAGGCAGTAACTTGGAGCGGTATGAGCGGCGGGCCAGTTTTCGACTCCGAAGGCCGAGTCGTCGGTTTGCACGGACAAGGCGAATTCGGTTTTGCCCAAACCAGTTCCGGCGAAGTCGCCCCGATCAAAACCGGATTTAATGCTGCAGTTCCCATCAATACATTTATCGCGAAGTTAGTGGCGGCGGGAATGAACAAATCTGAGTTGAAAGTAGACAACACTCCCGCAACTATCGGCCCGGTATCCACCGCCAATCCGCAAGATGCCCAAGCCTATTATTTTCGAGGACTTTCGCGGTTAGATCGAGGAGATGCTTGGGAGGCGATCGCCGATTTCAACAGAGCACTGGCTTTCAAGCCCAAATATACCCCAGAATTGTATTTTAATATCGGTAACGCCCGCACTTTCATCACTGCCGACTTGCCCGATCTCGATCCCACTCGCGGTTCCACTGCTATTCAAGCATACACGCAGGCGATCGCAGCCAACCCCGGTTTTGCCGACGCATACTACAACCGAGCTTTAGCTTACCTGGAAACAGAAGACAAACCAAAAGCAATTGCCGACTTTCAGAAAGCAGCAGAACTTTACAAACAAGGCGGGAGAACCAGCGCCTATCAAGACGCGCTCAACAGAATCAAACAATTGCAGTAAAATTAGAAGTTATACCATTTTTCTGACCTATGTGCTATGGATGAAATCCGAAGCCCCCCCTTAATACGGGGGGGTTGGGGGGGTAATATCTAGCGCTACTTTATGAAATTGGTATTAATAATTAAGAATTAAAAATGGGATATTTCATTTTTAATTCTTAATCAAGTTTATCAAAACAGCAGGTAAATAACAATGACTGCTATCACCTTAAACCTCAACTCAATAATTAAACTAACTTCCGAACAGTTCTACCAACTCTGCGAATCAAACCCCGATTTAAAATTAGAACGCAGCGCCAACGGAGAATTAATCGCCATGCCGCCAACCGGGGCAGAAACAGGCAAACGCAACTCGAAACTTAACTTGCAGGTGGGAATTTGGAACGAACAAACGGAACTCGGCGAAGTGTTTGATTCCTCCACAGGCTTTACCCTGCCCAACAAAGCCGATCGCTCTCCCGATGCTTCTTGGGTAGAAAAATCGCGCTGGAAAGCTTTAACACCCGAACAAAGAGAAAAATTTGTCCCGCTTTGTCCCGATTTTGTCATTGAATTAGTCTCCCCCAGCGACAGCTTGAAAAAGACGCAAGAAAAAATGCCAGAATATATAGAAAACGGCTGCCGTTTGGGTTGGATGATTAACCGCAAAAAACGGGAAGTTGAAATTTACCGCCTCGGTAGAAGTGTAGAAATATTGCAATCTCCTCAAACTCTTGATGGAGAAGATGTTTTGCCGGGATTTGTTCTAAATTTGCAAAAAATCTGGAATTAGCAGAACTTAATTTTGACTGACAGCGGATTCCAAGTTTATGAAGTATAACCGCTCTTCGAGTGCCGTGTCCCTACAACAACTATATACGAATAAGCATAAAAGTGCTGTACAGTTCGAGGGTAAATAATATTAGTTATAAATTGCTATAATTGTAAGGCTGTTTCATTCTCTTGTAGGGGCCGTGCCCCGTGCCGGCCCCGATGTTTGAAATGACCGATTTTTGGTCGGTGGAAGGGGTAGGCACGGGGGCACTACCCCTACAAAATCCCTGTTTTTGGGAGAATGAAACAGCCCTGGTTATAATTGTAATTATCCCTAAAATTAGCTGGACTTAGTTATGGTTCAAACAATTCAAGCTAAGAATGTCACATTAGAAGAATTACAAACACTCTTTGGTCTGCAACTTGTTCGAGACGACGCTTTTTTTAGAGAATGGCAAGACGAGTTGCCAGAAATCACCGACTTTCAGAAAAAACAACTAGACCAAATTAAAGCGGGCTATTTCAATTTACTGGAACATCCGCCGTTGCTGGAAAAAACCATCAGTTTGTCGATCGTCTCTCCGCTACTGTTCACCGGAGAATTTTACCTGCATCCATTTTATATTAAGCCGGAAAAATCTGTTGAAATTTCCGAAGAAGATGAAGGCGTTATCATCAAAGGCAGCCTCGATACTTTAGTTTTAAAAGAGCAGTTGTGGCTGATGGTAATAGAATCGAAACGAGTTTCGTTTTCGATCGAAGCGGGATTGGCGCAAATCTTAGCTTATATGCTGGCAAATCCCAATCCCGACAAACCTAGTTACGGCATGATTGCTACAGGCGGCAGTTTCATCTTTGTTAAATTAGTTAACGGAGAATCACCTCGATATGGCACATCTAAGGGGTATCTCACCCGGAACCCCGGCAACGAACTTTATGATGTACTCCGAATCCTCAAACGGCTGACTCAATTAGCAATTAGCAATTAGCAATTAGCAATTAGCAATTAGTCATTAGTCATTAGTCATTAGTCATTAGTCATTAGTCATTAGTCATTAGTCATTAGTTATTAGTTATTAGTTATTGGTTGCTGCTAACAAATAACAAATAACAAATAACAAATAACAACAGTCAACAGTCAGTAGGGGCGGTGCCCCCGTGCCCGCCCTCTTAAAAGCAGTCAACAGTCAACAGTCAACACTCAACAGCCATATCAAATCTGAACTACCAAGGCGAACCGATCATGGTAAAAGCAGCCCAATAATAAGGATGCGACAAATTTCGATCGCCCCTGGCGGCCAACTCCGACGGCAAAGGCAGAGCTTGATTGTTGCCCGATCGCACCAAATAACCATCCTGCAGGCGCACTTCTCCCCGCAGCATCGCCAACTGCGCTTGACGCAAAGCCTCAGCCTTAATCGGCGCGGTACGCAACTGCTGGTAAAACTCAGTCATCAGCCCCAAAGTACCCGCATCTGACACATACCACAAACTCGCCAGAGCCGATTTTACCCCAGCGTGCACCGCCAACCCCGCAAACCCCAACTCAGCCTGTTCGTCACCCACCGCCGTAGTACAAGCACTCAAAACCAACAACTCCACCTGCGGGTTGGATAACTTCAACTGATTCAACTGATTCAAGCGCAACTTAGTATCCCAAAACTGAATGTAAGAATTTTCGGCACCCCCAGGCTGAAAATCGCCGTGAGTAGCTAAATGAATAATTTTGTATTGCGGTTGATTGCGCTTTTCCTTCAAATTTGACAGAGTAAAAGCTTCATTCAGAAAAGACGAACCGGGCCAAATCTTGCCCACAATTGTCGATATTTCCAGCGGCACAGCCGGCAGAGGATTTTGATCGTATTGGGCCGGAAATTTCGACGCACCCATCGCCAAAACTTCCGAACCCCTAACATCGGCATAGCGAGTATCAGTCAAACTCAAACTGGGAATCAGCCCCAAACTGTACTTTTCTACCAAAAACTGTTTGCCGTCAAAAAGAGCAGCCAAAGGCAAAGTTCGCAAACCGGCATCCATCGAAAACACCAACGTGTCAATTTTGTTAGCCTCCAATTCCGGTTGCAGCGGTGCAATTAACCACTGATAAAGTTCCTGGGCTGGTGCCTTATAATCAGCAGAATTCAATCTCCGAGGAGTTCTCACAGCATTAGTGAATTCTTTGGCAACTTGCAACACAGTCTCGCGGCTTACAGACACGGTTTTAAAAACACTTTTGCCGTCGGGCAACAATAACACAAGTTCTAACTTTTGCTCTTTCGCCCACACGTAAAGAATCGCCGGCTTAACCCCTGTCAAGCGATCGACACTGCTGAGAGTATCTCGAATACTTTGCGGCGTGACCGACTTTTGAGCGATATTGCCACCAAAATAACGCTCAAATTCCTGGCCCTGAATTCTATCCCTTTGCTGCACAGCGTCGATCGGACTTATTTGCATCGCACTCGATCGAGAAATCTCAGGAACCCTCACATTTCCGACACTTTCTGTATTTCCACCACTGGCGGGCTTCTGTGCTGTCGCCTCGCTGCCGTTTGCTGTCGCTGCAGGCGCGGCCCCATCGGCATTTAACAACCGCGACGACAGCAGTACAGAGGAGGATGAGGAGGGAGAGTCGGTTTCGTTCGGCAGCACCTCAACAGACGCAGCAGCAGGTTCTGGCGAGACATTTGCGGTACTGCTCTTGGGCCCAGGCGCTGCCGGAGTCTGAGTGACAATTTGTTGAGAATTGCCTGTAGTTTTCAGTTCCACAGTGGTAGTTGCTGCCGGACTAGGCTCGATCGCCAGCGGTGTCGCAGTTGACGGTTCCACAGGGTTGGATGTCGAGTTTCCCGCGGCCACAGTCGTCGGCTTGCAGTTTCCTGAGCGGCAACTGCTTTGCAGCAAAGTCAGCGAACCCGATCGCACCTGCCCGTCTGTAGAAATGCTAACGCTCGATGTGCGATCGGCAGTCGTTCCAGTTCCCGCCGCCCGAAACACTCCTCCCGCATCAATTGCGACATCGCCGCCGGTATTGCCGCGAGCTTTGATCGAAGCAACTTCAACATCTTTTTGCCCGTTAATCTCGATCGAACCGGCACTTCCCGACTCCGAACTCGAATTGACAGCCCCCGTCACGATCTGGCCGGGCGCGGCGATCGAGATATTGCCGCCGTTTTTGGCACCGAAAGCATTGACATTGCCCGCTGCTACCCCACCGGCGCTGCGGATGTTGATATCGCCCCCCGCCCCGTTCGCCGATCGAGATGAAACAGCACCAGCAGTTAAGCTACCCTGACTGCTAGTGATGTTAATCCCCCCGTTCGAGGTAACGTCTCCGACAGCGACAGTACCTGCGATCAGAGAAATTGTGGCGTTATCAGTACCGGCGATCGCACCCGTTCCCGCGATCGCGCCGGTGCCAAAAGGCGATCGGATCGTCGTCGAGTCTTGAAATGTCACCGCCGGGACTGGTGTAGAATTTGTTGAATTTGGCGCTGTTGTGGGCGGCACAATAGTTATCAGCCCGCTACCGTCAGCGCGGCCGATCGCTACGGAAGCAAACCCGTTCTGCAGCGAGTTCAATTTTGCAGCAGTCAAGTCCAAAGCCTCAGTCTCAGCAGCACCGGCAATAGTAATATTCTGAGCCGGATCGATTGGTTGCAGCACCAAATTGCCGTTGCTGGCGATCGAATTCTTACCGCCCGTCAAATCAATTTCATTACCTGTCAGAGTAATATTTCCCCCTGTTTGCGAACCGCCAGCTTCGATCGCCCCTGCTGTCACTCCCGCAGCGCCCGTCAGCGTCACGTTACCCCCTATATCGCCCTTAGTGTCGATCGAGCCGGCACTCACCCTACCCTCTGCCGTAACGCTCACATCACCAGCCGACGTGCGCGGCAGCTTGGAAGAATTGACAGAAGTGCTGATGCTGGGGGGAGTTCCCGTGCGTAGCTGACCGGTTGTCACATTCCCCGTCGTGCTATTGATGCGAATTTCTTGATTGTTAGTAGTGATATTTCCGATGCGAATATTGCCGTCAGCTTTCAGAGTAATTGAGGCATCGTCAGCCCCAGTCAAAGAACTTGTAGTAGCGATCGTTCCCAAACCCGCCGGCGACTGAATAATTAGCGGGTCATAAAATGTGAAATCGTTAGCAATCAAAATCGCACCGGTACCGTTGCTGCGGCCGATCGTAATTCCAGCAAACCCGTTTTCCAAACTTCGGAGGTCATTTGCTGTCAGGTTCAAATAAATATTAGTACCGACATCTCCAGAACCGCCTATCGCAATATTTTGACCGATACTCCAAGGCTGCATTACCAAAAAGCCAGTGCCGCCGATCGAATTATTGCCGCCAGTCAAATTAATTTCATTACCAGTCAAAGTAATGTTTCCAGAACCGCCCGCGATCGAGCTCACTCCCAGAACGTTCCTAGCCGTTAAAGTTACATTTGCCGCAGATTTAGAGCCGCTAGCATCAAGTTTTTCGACTGTGACGTTTTGGCCTTCCAGCAAAATATTTCCGCTAGTACCGCTGCTAGAATTAGATGCCGAAATATTGTTAGCAACCGTTGTTCCCGGACTTGTTAAACTAATATTTCCGCCGTTGCTCGACAAATTGCCCGCCGTAATTTGACTTCCCTCCAGGGCGATCGCGCCGCCAGCCGTGCTAATTGTATCTTTAGGATTCATCGAAAAAGCACCCGCACCGCTGCGATCGGCATCTGCCCTGAAAGTCACCGAACCAGTAGTGGCCGCAAAACTCAACTTACCGTCCAAATCAGCAATTTTAATATCGTTGAGCGCTTCCAGAACCACATTTGCCGTCGCCGACAGACTTTCCAAAGCTCTAGTAGAAATTGTCAGCGAAGCATCGGAATTGTTTTGCCCTTGCGGTGGAGTTCCTGCCAAAATATTATTGTTAGCAATAATTGCCGCATCGCCCGCCGCTGCTTCGGAATCTGTAATTAAAATATTCTCCGGGTCAAGCAGCAAAGTTCCCAAACCGTTTGTGCCGGAAGTATCGACATTACCGTCAAAAATCAATCTTTGCTTGCCCGAAACTTCCACAAACCCGCCAATACCTGCGCTGCCGCCAGTTGGAGAAATGCCCGTCGCGCTGATGCTGCCCAAAAATGCTGCAGTGTTGTCCGCCCAGACAAAAACTCTGCCGCCGTTACCGGAGTCTGTGGCGTTGGCGGCGATCGAACTTTTGCCATCCACATAAGTCATCGTCGCATTCGGCACAGTTCCCTCGCCCCGGTAATCTCCGCCGATCCGCACCGTTCCGCCGCCGTCGGCCCCCGAAGCATCAATCTTCGCTCCTAATAGCCCTACCTTGTCGCCCAACACGTTGACACTGCCTCCCGCGCCCCCCCTGGCAGACACGTCCGCAGCACCCGATACCAGCGCAGTTCCTGCCATTGCAGGCACTGTTTGGCCTGCAGTCAGTACGACTTCACCGCGATCGTTCACAGTTATACCCGTAGCCTCAGCAACGCCGGGACCCGAAAGCAGTCGAGGCAAACTCAGGGGAGAAAAAGGCAGAGTTGTCGAACCCGACACTCCCGCACCCGGAGTAAATTCTAAACTCAGCAAAAGTCCGTTTTGACTCAACCGCACCCGATTTTCGCCAGGGACGGCCGCCACAGTAATTTGACCGCCGGGGGCTGAAAGTTTCCCGGTACTGATGACAGTACCGCCCAGCAAAGTCAAATTTTGCCCGGTTCCCACAGCCAAATCACCGGCATTGACAATACTCCCCGGCTGTGCGCCAAAAACAAAAGCATTCGGCGTTCCGACTAAGGCCGCGTAGTCGTTCGCCCCGGTGCCGCTGAACCAGCCGCTGTCAAAACCGATACCGCTAGCGGTGGTAGCAAAAAAAGACCCGGACACGTCGAGTCGGGCATTGGTTCCGAAAATAATCCCTGCGGGGTTCATCAGGTACAAGTTAGAATTGCCGCCGCTAACTTGAATTAAACCGTTAATTAACGAAGCGTCGCCGCCGACAACGCGGCCGAGGATATTTTTAATGGTTGGATTGGAGATAAAATTGGCTGTTTCGCCAGAATTCAAACCAAATCTAGTAAAACTGTGGAACAGATTTGCTCCGTCTCGCGAGGCTGTGCCGCCTGTAATGTCGTAGCGAGCTCCCAGTTTTGGGGCGATGGCGGTGCCGGTGCCCTCTGCTGCTGGAACGATCGACTGTGCCGCAGCAATTTGAGATTGGGGATAAATTGCTACAATCGCCCATCCCCTGCTATTTTCTTTGAGGAAAACCAGGTTGGGCAAAAAATCTAATATCAAAAATCCAGCAAGGGGAATTGCTGCCAGAATCGATCGCACAGCACGTTGAGCATTCATAAGTTTGCCTCGATCTAGACTTAAATTCGAGTTAAAAATGGAGATTTTAGCTAAAAAAGAGTCGATCGCACCCCAATGCTGACACTTCCTAATGCTAGCTCTCGATCGCAAATTTCCAATTTTAAGTCTAATTTTGATTGTGTCACCAACATAGCAAACACATAGACCAAGTGTCGAAACACACAGTTTTGTTTAAATCTTAGAAAATTATGAGCGATCGAGTTGTCCGCGCGATCGGTTTAACAGGGGGCATCGCCACCGGAAAAACCGCTATATCTAATTATCTGGCAGATGTTTGTAAATTTCCGATTTTAGATGCCGATATTTATGCCCGCGAAGCCGTGCAACCCGGTTCGCCAATACTCGACTCTATTGTAGAACGGTACGGCGCTAGTATTTTGTTTTCCGACGGCAATTTAAATCGGCCAGAGTTAGGAAATATTATTTTTTGTAACGCAGCCGAACGGCAGTGGTTGGAACAACAGATTCACCCTTATGTACGCCGCCGATTTGTGGAAGCAACTCAAAACTGCATTGCTTCACACAATCCGGTATCGCCAAATACATTGACAGTAGTTTTGGCAGTGCCGCTGTTGTTTGAAGCTAACATGACAGATTTGTGTACCGAAATTTGGGTAGTGTACTGTTCGCCCGAAGTGCAGTTAGAGCGGTTAATGCAGCGAGATGGCTTGAATTGCGATCGGGCGAATGCCCGGATTAAGGCCCAGATGCCGCTAGCTCAAAAGTGCCAACAAGCCGATGTTGTTTTGGATAACTCCTCAACCCTCGACTCGCTATTTTTACAGGTAGACAAGCAACTCAGTCGATTTGAGATTAGAGATTAGAGATTGCTCGTTACCAGGCTCTGCCTGGTAATGCAGATCGGGAGGCTCTGCCTCCTTTGAGGAAAGCAACTTACAGGAGAGAAGACTGTAGGAGCTGTTTAACTTATTAAGTTTTCGATCCTGAGTCGATTAGAGATTAGAGATTAGAGATTTAGGCATCTGCTACAAAATAAATTTATCTGCGTTTATAGCGGTTCTCACAAAGGTGAGGTATGCTTTTATGCCCGGTTTGCCCGATGCCCGATGCCCGATGCCCGATGCTTTTAGGCCCACGAGAGCACCTCATCTTTCTGAGAAAGGCTATATCTGTGTTTATCTGCCTGACATCTGCGGTTTCGCGATCGCAAATTTATGCAATCACCTTTACCGATTATTAATCGTGACCTATTGTTGCCGAAAAATGCATTATCAATAAATTATGAATTTAATCTGAAGATTCATAAAAAGTTACAATTTGCGGTGTTTGTTTGCTTGTTTCAATAGGATTTAAAAAAAAACAAGCGTTGAATACTTTTGCGATCGAGCAATTGGGCGAAAACTCGAACTTACGAGCGCATTAGCGAGTTGAATGAGGGGTTTTACCCCCTTTTGAGGAAAACTCAAAACAATCGCAGGTGCTGTCAATTACTAACTAATAATTTCGCCGCAATTCCAAATTTTACCCTGATATCAGAGTAGAGGCTGCGTATCAAGAAGTGGAAAATACAAACACCCAATTTTATGATGCGCGTTTACTCTTCCATTATGATGTCAAGCCTGTTACTGAGCGGCACCGCAGTTAACGCTCAAAGCTTAGAAAGTCGATCGACCTTTTTCTCTCAAGACAGCTCTGCTTCGGAAATTTTAACCGCTCTAGCCGACACTCAGACCTTTAACGCAGATAACGATAAAGATACGCCACCAGAACGAGGTAGTGGCAGATAAACCGTCAAAAAAAGGATGTATTTGCCCAAAAAGACGCGAAATATACTGAGTTATTAGCTTTAGTATTTTTGCTTCTTTTTTTTGTGGGAAAAACTCAGTAATTAAAACATTTTTAAACTGAGAATTAACCGCAATTAAGGAATGAGAATTAAATAACTTACCATTTTTATTGTTCTTGTGGGATGGGCGTCCCGCCCGTGCAGAAAGGACGGGCGGGACGCACCAGCTAAGGAA
>NZ_JBARVX010000154.1:0-10491 GCF_049646505.1 Microcoleus sp. | reverse complement strand
ACCAATAACCCATGCCAATTGAAATCCAACCTTCAATTAATGTTAAAACTGCGATCGAAAGCCGGCGGGCCGCGCGCAGCTTCAAGCCCGATCGAATTCCCTCAGCCATATTGGCAGAAATTTTGCGCTTGGGAGTGCGATCGCCCTCCGGTTACAACTTGCAGCCTTGGCGGTTTATCGTACTTGAAGACCAAGCCAGCAAAGAAAAATTAAAAACTTGCGCCTTCGACCAGCGCCAAGTGGTAGAAGCCCCAATCGTGTTAATCTGTTGTGGCGATCGGCGCGCCGCCGAGCCCGAAAACACCGAAGCCGTCATCGAATTGGGCAAAGCAGCCGGCGGAATGAATGACACTTTAGCCGGTTATATGCGCCAAGCAATCCCGCAATTGTTCGAGAACCGTCCCAGTTTCGACTCCCTAGAAACTTGGACAAACAGACATACAATGCTCGCAGTAGCTCACTTAATGATTGCAGCTAAAAGCTTTGGAGTAGACAGTTGTCCGATGGAAGGTTTTGTCAGCGCTAAGGTGAAAGAAGCCTTTCAAATTCCCGAACAAGTAGATGTTTGCTGTTTGCTACCGCTAGGTTATGCAGCAGAACCTTTCAAACAATACGGCGGGCGTTTTGATGTGACTCAAGTTTATTACAGCGAAAGTTATGGAAAAGAGTTGCAACTGGAGACTTAAGAGTTAAGATTTGGATGACCAGGTGTCAAAGTTCCAATCAATCAAAAAAACCGATATTTTCGCAATCGGAAACCTAAAATCTAAAATCGCCAGCGGTGAGAGCAGACAGAGGAGCAAAGTATGACAGTAGCAGCGCGACAAAGCAAAGCACAAATTTTAGAAGTAAAGTTGCAGAAGCACTTACAAGCAGCCGGATTAAAAAAATTACCGCTTTATATTAGTTGCGATTTTAGAGATGACTCTTTAACGGTGGTCGGAGAACACCCGCGAAGTGTAGTTATCAAAGCAAAACCGACTTTTACGGTGCTAGAAGCAGCAATTCTCGAAATAGAACCAGAATCTATTGAACAGATTGGACTTTGCCTAAAAATTACCGGACAAAAACAGCCCTATGCTTTCCATTCTTTTACCATGCACAACCCCGTTCTGTCAAGACCCAGAACAGTGGAAGTGCGAAAGAAAGCCGAGGAAATCCCCGCAGCAGAAACGGGGATTGTGCTAGCAACAAATGCGGCAGAGACGGCGGATGTAGCGCAGGAAATGCCGTTAGAAACAGATATTAAAGAGCAGGGAGATGATGAATATTTTCCTGATTTGTCTGAGAGTTCCAACAATTCCGATCCGATCGCCTTTAGGGTAGCTGCAATCCCCGGAGATTTTACAGAAAATCCCTTCAATCCGCTGGATTTGCAAGCGGTAACAGTTTCTCAAACACCCAAGAATTCACCGTGGGCGCTGCTGGCGGCGGTAGGCACCCTCTCCCTTACAGCGTTAATTTTGGCAGGGGGTTATTACCTGTTGAGCCGCCCCTGTGTCATCGGAGAATGCCCTGCACTAGCTGATGCTAAACAGTTGAGCGACAATTCGATCAGGACGCTGAAAACTTCAAAGGTTGCTAACAGCCCCGAAGAAGCGCAGGAACAGGTAAAAGGGGCGATCGCCCTTTTGGAACCGATTCCAGCTTGGTCAATTCATCGCGGCGAAGCTCAAACCGCCCTGGAAAACTACCGCCAGCAAAGTCAGAATGTAAACTCTGCGATCGATGGCGCGCGCCTCGCAGAGTCAGCAGCCAGGAAAACCGGAAATCCTCCTTATTCTGCCGAGAATTGGCAGGAAGCGCAAGCTCTGTGGCAAAGCGCGATCGCCCAACTCGGAGAAATCCCCCAAGACAGCCCTGTTTATCCCTACGCTCAGAAAAAAGCCAAGGAATACCGGAAGAATTTAGCCACAGGAAACAAGGAATTAGGAACAGAAAAACAAGCCGAAAAAACCTTGATCGAAGCCAAAAATACAGCCCAAATAGCAGAAGCTCGCGAAGCAGTAGCTCAGACAGCCGAAAGTTGGATTCAAGTGCAATCTGGTTGGGAAAAAGCCCTGGATATAATATCAGAAATTCCCAGCAATACGCAATCTTACCAACAAGGTAAACTGCTAGTTCCGAGATACGAAACGAAGCTTTCACAAGCTCGCGAGCGCAAAAACATTGAAGGAATTTCGGAAAACGGCTACACTCAAGCAGTGAGTTTAGCAGCGGAAGCGATGATTTTTGAGGGGAAAAATGAATGGTTTAAGGCATCGGAATACTGGCGGAGAGCTTTGAGTTATGCCGAGCAAGTTCCGGCGGCCACTGCTTATTCCCAGAAAGCCAAACCGCTGATTGATTCCTACACAAAATCATTGGAGCAAGCAGAAGTAAAGTTGAAGGAAGAAAGGAATCTGCAAAAAGCGCGGGCGGATTTAGATAAAACTTGCAAAGGTAAGCCGAAGATTTGCGACTATACTGTTAGCAAAGATTTGATTGCGGTGCAGATGACTTCCGATTACGTGCAGAAATTGCAACAAACTTTCATCCAAGCGGAAAATAAGAAGGCTGTAAAGACTCGTCAAGCTGTGGAAAAGCACGTTGAAACGTTGCAAAAAGCTTTGGAGGCGATCGCCGAAAACGCCAAAATTCCGATGCAGGTGTACAATGGCGAAGGCAAGCGGATTGCGAGTCACGAACCGAAGTAGCCCGGATTTGAACATATTGTAGGGTTATATCAATTCCGGTTGCACTCAGGGGGAATTGTTGACTGTTGACTGTTAACTGTTGACTCGATTTGATTATTCCTGAGTTACTCCGCAATCAATCCAGCTTGAAAAAATTGTTGCGCCGTCAAATTCAACTCTGGAAAAGTTGGAGACTCAATCCGATCATTTCCCCGAAACAAACTAACCTCATACTCGCCGTCAACCAACCGATAAACCGATATCGTTGGTTGTTTGGGATTTCCAATAAACCGGAGGCCACCCAAACCGAGATAATCTACAATCCAGTATTCAGGAATCCCGATTAGTTCGTATTCGCCCACTTTTTTGATGTAGTCATCTTGCCAGTTGGTACTAACTACTTCTATAACCAGCGGAATTGAGGCTCCTTGAGTCACGGTTGAAAACTTTTGCCACAGAGGTTCTGATGCTAAATTTGGGCGATTTAAGATCGGAATGTCCGGCGAATAAGCTGATTGGTTTTCCAGTGGCTTAACTAATGCTTGTTTGGGGATGAAGTACGGCAGGTTTAGGCGATCGAATTCCACGGTCAATTTTCTTGCTAAAAAACCGATAACTTCTTCATGTTCTCCTAATGGCTGTGACATTTCAACAATCTCTCCATTGTGCAGTTCATAACGTCCGTTTTCTGGTTTCCATTCCGCAAATTCTTCAAAAGTTAGTGTTTTAGTTGCTATTTGAATCATGGCTATTTCTCCTTAGTGATGACTAGGGCGGGTTTAATAGATAAGCTGTCTGACCTCTAAATTGTATTTTTCGGGCGGGCTAGAAGCCCACCCCACAAAAAACTAAACTTTTATTGAACAGGTATCTTGCCTGTTCAATAAAATAAGGCTAAATGCAAGTTCCTACCTATATTATATTACCAATGCCCAATCCCTCCGCTTCGCTCCGCCCAATGCCCTGTTTGGCCAATCCCTCCGCTTCGCTCCGCCCAATTCCCAATTCCCAATTCCCAATTCCCAATTCCCAATTCCCAATTCCCAATTCCCAATTATCATTTTATCAACTGTGCATCTTGATTAAAAAAACTGCGGCACAATCCCTCCGTCAACAACAGAGTTGCGATTAAAGTTGCCAGCGCTAACACAAACATAATCAAAATCTGGTAAGATGCTGCATCAAGAGGGCTGACACCGCTGAGCATTTGACCTGTCATCATTCCCGGCAATGTCACGATTCCTACGACTGTCATTGTATTTAATGTCGGGATTAATCCAGCTTTGATCGCATCTTTGCGGTACTGTTTTACTGCTTGCTGCGGTGTGGAACCTAAACTTAAATGGGTTTCTATTTCTAACTGGCTGCTGTTAACTGTACTGACAAGTCTTTCACCGGCGATCGCCCCTGAATTCATCGCATTGCCCAAAATCATCCCCGCTAGGGGAATCAAATACTGCGGTTCGTACCAGGGGTCAGGTTGCAAAATTAGCAAGTTTGTATAGCCCAAAGTCAAGGCCGTACTAATCAAAATCGAACCAGAAACTAACGGTAGTAAGTGCTTAATTTTTTTGCTGATGCGGTTGCTAGCCACCGTGCTAGCTGTTGTGAGCATGATTACTAAAAATGCTAAAACCAGCCAAGGATTTTTTCCCTCCGGGGCAAATACGACGGCGAGCACGTAGCCGACTAGGATTAGCTGGATCAGGGTGCGCCCCGCCGCGATCGCGATCGCCCCCTCCAATCCCAATCCCTGCCACGCCGAAAGCCCGATCGCGATCGCCACCATCCCCAAAGCCCAACCCAAATCAGTAAACTCTAGCTGAATTAACATCGGCGCTGTCTTTCGATCGAGTGATTGTTTGCTCCTCTAACTATAAGATATTTGAATAAAGGTATCTGAGAAACAGTTTTGCTGCAAGAATTTGCTTTGATAATGGTTGAAATTTGTGGTGTGAAGAGTGAATAATGTTCCCCCCCTCGACTTAACCCAGCAGTACGCCCAGATTGGCGGCGAGATCAGCGCTGCGGTGCAGAAGGTGCTTGCCTCTGGCGGCTACATAGGCGGCCCCGCCGTCAAAAGTTTTGAACGAGAATTCGCCGACTACACCGGCGTTTCCGAGTGCGTTGGCTGCAATTCGGGCACGGATGCCCTGATTTTGGCCTTGCGAGCTCTCAAAATTGGCCCTGGCGATGAAGTGATTACCACTCCTTTTACTTTTTTTGCTTCGGCTGAGACAATTAGCGCCGTGGGTGCAACTCCGGTATTTGTCGATATTGACAGCGAGACTTTTAATTTGGATGTCGAACTCCTCGAAGCGGCAATTACCGAAAAAACCAAGGCAATTATGCCCGTGCACATCTTCGGCCAACCCGCAGACATGACTCGGTTGATGGAAATTGCGACTCGGCACAATTTAGCCGTAATTGAAGATTGCGCCCAGTCTGTCGGGGCGCTGTGGGAGTCTCAAAAAGTCGGTAGCATCGGCCACATCGGCTGTTTCAGCTTTTATCCAACCAAAAACTTAGGCGCTTGCGGTGACGGCGGCGCGGTGACAACAAACGATGCAGCCCTCGCAGCTTCCATGAGAATGCTCAAAGAACACGGACAGTCTTCTAGGTATTTCTACGAAGAAATCGGCTACAACAGCCGTTTAGATGCCCTGCAAGCGGTGATTCTCAGCATTAAATTGCGGTATCTCGACAGTTGGAACGCCCAGCGGCGCGAAAAAGCAGCCGTTTATAACGAATTTCTTTCCCGCGTGCCCGGAGTTTCTGTTCCCAAAGAATTGCCGGCAGCAAAAGGAGTCTGGAATCAATACACAATTCGGCTGAAAAGTCAAGAGAACGAGCAAAATCCATCGGGTAATTTTCGGGACTCGGTGCGGGCTCAGTTGCAGGAATCCGGCATCGGTTCGATGGTTTACTATCCGTTACCTTTGCACCTGCAACCTGTGTACAAATCTTTAGGCGTTGGAGCCGGTCATTTACCTGTGGCAGAGCAAGTTTGTCGCGAAGTCTTGTCTTTGCCAATGTTCCCAGAACTTTCGGGGGATCAACAAGAGCGGGCGATTTATGGACTCAAAGATTGTTTGGCACATAGCCGGTAGCATCCGGTAGCTTGGCCGCGATCGCCCGATCGACAGAAACGCCCCAAAATAGAAAAATGGCAGGGTTGCAGTGCCGTACTGGTGCAGCGGTCAGGGAAATATATTAAGTATTTTGACTGAGCACTTGTACTTTTATGTACTATATTTAATGAAAAGAAACAAATTTAGGCTAGCAATCCGCCTAGAACGGGTGCATTTTCCGCTCGCCTAAAATTTGCGGTGCGATCGTGATGAAGAAGGAAGAAGGAAGAAGGAAGAAATAAGAAATAAGAAGGAAGAAGGAAGAAGGCCCTTCGGCTTCGCTCAGGGTGAAAAGAAGGAAGAAGGAAAAAGGAAGAAGGAAGGAAGAATGTTTGAACTTTCGACTTCCCCTCCCCAATGCCCGATGCCCGATGCCCGATGCCCAATGCCCGATGCCCGATGCCCGATGCCCGATCTCAAATTCTCAACTAGACAGGAGGAGTCCCGCACTCTAACTGTACTCCGTTGAGTGCCGGGAGGAATGCGCGTGAGGCGTAACCGCCGAACAAATCTTTGATTCCCGCTATTGCAGTATTGGTTTTCACGAGATACAATAACACCAGAGTTTGTGAAGAAAATGCCCCAAGTAATCACCGCCAAGCTAAAACTCAACCTGACTGCCGAGCAAAAAGCTTTGGTGTCTCAGACTACTTTAGCTTACCGAGATGCTTTGAATTACACTTCACAAGTCGCTTTTGACGCAGGCAAAACCAGCAATGGTGCTAAGCTACAAAAAGCCGTCTACAACGAACTGCGGGTGAGATTTGGACTGGGAGCCCAAATGGCTTGCAACGTACCCAGACAAGTGTCTGGAACTTACAAAACTCTGTGGACTAAGGTAAAACAATCTAATAATGCTATTGCCAAAGGTTACACCAAGAGACGGTATAAAGGGTTAGATAAAGCTCCTAAATATATCTCTCGAACCTGTACCCTAAATTATCAACGTGACTACTCTTTTAAAACCGAAAGGCGAGTAAGTATCATCACTCTCCAAGGTCGAATAGTGGTCTCGTATGATGGCTACAACAAGCATTTAGACTTAATTACCAATGATGCTCATATTGGAGCGGCTAAAATTGTCTATCAGCGTTCCTCCAAGATATATTACCTGATGGTAAGTCTTGAAGTAGAAACACCTGAAATTAACCCACTGAAAATAACGAGAGTCTCTGGTGTTGACGTGGGTATGCGCTACTTAGCGGTGGAAACAGACTTACAAAATAAGTCTAAATTCTACTCAGGCAAGGAAGTTAGACACAAAGCTAACCGCTACCATAAAGCTAGACAAACTCTTCAGCGTAAAGGCACTCGTTCAGCGAAGCGAAGACTAATCGCTTTGTCTGGGAGAGAAAGACGGTTTATCGCTGACGTAAACCACCAAATCAGTAAGGATATTGCCAAGCCTAACACCCTGATTGGACTAGAAAACCTCACCGGAATCCGGGACAGGACTAGGACGAAATCGGGCAACAAGGCAAGCAAGAAGAGACGCAGAGCCAATCGAAACAAAGCTAAATGGTCTTATGCCGAATTGCATGGATATATTGACTATAAGGCTAACCTAAATGGTTCGTTAGCAACGAAAGTTCCGGCTCATTATACATCTAAAAGTTGTCCTAAATGTGGACATACTTCGGATGCTAATAGACCTAACAAAGGACTATTGTTTCGATGCGAATGTTGCGGACATGAGTTACACGCTGATTTGATTGGTGCGCGAAATATTGCAATGAGAGCGTTGCTTGTCCGGCAAGACTGGATGAGTACGGGGAGCTTGTCAGCATCCCCTGATGTATCGGGCCGTGAAACTAAAGCTGAGATTCTTTCTAGATTCTCAGAATTGCGGTGGAGTCCAGATACAAGCCCACACCTCCGGAGGTACTCCGCTTGGTGATGGGTAGTTGACTTTAACCTGCAATTTTCATAAAATAAGAGGAAAATAAACGAGTGCCTCAGTATCAATTCACTCAGGCTAGACGCTACGATCCACAAGCGATCGCTAAGTATTACCGCAAACGTCCTTGGAAAGCAATTTGGCGAGCAATTACCGTTATTTGGTCTTTTGCAGGCTTCGTGCTGGGGATGCTGTGGGACAGTTGGCAGCACGAAGCCGCAGCACACCAGCCGGAACGCGCCACCCATCTGCGACAAATACTCACTCGCTTGGGCCCCACTTTCATTAAAGTCGGCCAAGCCCTTTCTACCAGACCGGATTTAATTCGCAAAGACTTTCTCGAAGAACTGATCAAACTTCAAGATCAATTGCCACCCTTTGATTCGGCGCGAGCATTTGAGATTATTGAAGCAGAACTCGATCGCCCCATTAGCGAAACCTACAGCGAAATCTCCCCCCAACCAGTCGCCGCCGCCAGTCTCGGTCAAGTATACAAAGCCCGTCTCATGACCGGAGAAGCAGTCGCCGTCAAAGTTCAGCGACCCAACTTGCTACCAATCTTGAGCCTCGACCTTTACTTAATGCGCTGGGCCGCTGGATGGTTAGCCCCTTTGCTGCCGCTCAATCTCGGCCACGACCTCTCTTTAATAGTCGATGAATTCGGCATTAAACTATTCGAGGAAATTGACTATATCAACGAAGGTCGCAACGCCGAAAAATTTGCCACAAATTTTGCCGACGACCCGACAGTAAAAGTTCCGAGTATCTACTGGCGCTATACTTCAAAATCCGTTCTCACCCTCGAATGGATTGACGGCATCAAGCTGACAGATATGGAAAGTGTTAAAGCCGCAGGCTTGGACACCGATAGCTTAATAGAAGTCGGAGTCCGCAGCGGTTTGCGGCAGTTGCTAGAACACGGATTTTTTCACGCTGACCCCCATCCGGGAAATTTGTTTGCCTTAGCGGACGGCCGCATGGCTTACATCGATTTTGGGATGATGGATCAGATGGAAGAAACAACCAAAGAAAGCTTGGTTGATTCTGTCGTTCATTTGATCAACAAAGATTACTTGCAGTTAGCCCAGGATTTTGTCAAACTCGGCTTTTTGACGCCAGATACAGATATTATGCCGATCGTCCCGGCCCTAGAATCTGTACTCGGCGATATAGTCGGCGAAAAGGTGTCAGATTTTAACTTCAAGACGATTACAGACCAGTTTTCGGAATTGATGTACGATTATCCTTTCCGAGTGCCCGCGAAATTTGCCTTAATCATTCGCTCTCTCGTGACAGAAGAAGGTTTAGCCCTGACGCTGAATCCCGATTTCAAGATCGTCGAGGTGGCCTATCCTTACGTAGCGCGCCGATTGTTGAACGGAGAATCTCCAGCATTGCGCCGTCGCCTGATTGAGGTATTATTCAAAGATGGCAAATTCCAGTGGAACAGATTAGAGGACATGATCGCGATCGCCAGATCCGATCGCAGTTTCGACCTGCTACCCACCGCCCAACTAGGCATACAATTCTTGCTGTCAGAAGAAGGATCGTTTTTGCGTCGCCAATTGATATTAGCTTTGATTGAAGACGATCGCCTCCACACAGCAGAAGTTAGCAGCCTTTGGAACCTAGTCAAAGAAGACTTGCAACCAAGCCGCCTGTTCAACGTTGCTTTAGACGCTTTAACAGAGCTTTCCACAGCAGGAACAGCCGCGCTGACTCGGTTTTAATTTTAGTCAGCAGTCAGTAGTCAGTAGTCATTAGTCATTAGTCATTAGTCATTAGCGACTTGTGAGCCAGCGAAGCCGAAGCAAGTCAAAGGGTGGTCATTAGTTATAAATCAAAAGACAACTACTAATTACCAATTAACTTTTTTGACCACAAAAAAGTCCCGAATACGCAAATTTCAAAATGCAGAAAATAGAGGCGAAAATAATTTCCTTCTTACTGCTAAATGCTAACAACTGACAACTGACAACTAACAACTGACAACTAACAACTAACAACTGACAACTGACAACTGACAACTGACAACTGACAACTGACAACTGACAACTGACAACTGACAACTGACAACTGACAACTTTTCCATTACCAAAACTAAGGAATTATTCGTGTATTATTTTCCCGAACCTCCATATTTTTTAATGAGCGCTGGATTGCTAGCAGGTATGGCATCAGGCTTAGCTTTTGAAGCAACACTCAAACAAGCAGTGCAGCAGTGGTCAAAAAATCGCTCTACTCGTACTCTAGCTAACCTGCCAAGGTTGCAATTATCCATACCTTTCATCGGAATGGCCGGGGGAATTTGCGTATTTTTAGCTTCGGGAGTGGAGATTTTTGGCTTCCCAAAATTACTTTCTTATGCTCTAGCTTTACCTCTCACACTACTCACCGCCTGGTTGGTTTGGACTCAGCTAAACAAACTGTTAATCGAACTCGAACGCGGAGGTTCCCAAGCGCTCGATTTAGATTCATTTGAACAATAAACTTCTTAAACCGCAGACAAACGCGAATAACACAGATAAAAACCCATCAGCGTTTATCAGTGTTAATCTGCCAACATCTGCGGTTCAAAAAACCAATCAAACTAATACCATTTTTCTTTCATATGTGCTACTACCCCCCCACTCCCCCCCGAAATAAGGGGGGGTTGGGGGGGTAATATCAAATCCGGTAGCATCGGAATTATAAAATCGAGTCAGATCAAATCCACGCTTCATAGTTCTGTATTCATCTCTCTCTTGTCTTCCTCTGTGTTCTCTGCGCCCTCTGCGGTTAAATCATT
>NZ_JBARVX010000153.1:0-5372 GCF_049646505.1 Microcoleus sp. | reverse complement strand
GCTATCGAGGTGCGTAAACGTCTACTAGAGTTAGCAAGCGTTCAAATTGCTAAATCCCTTTCAGTCCACGGTATTGTGTTTACAATGGAAAATCCTACGGTTTACGTGCAGTCCCCTACTACTATTTGAAGAGAACTGTCCCCTTGCCTAAAAACTGCTTTAAAATCTCTCCGGGTTTTCTGTCCCAGGTGTCGATATGTTGGTAAATTAAGCCGTCCTCATCCAGCTTGTAGGTAGAATAGCCGTTAAAGAAAATCTGAGCTTTCCAGGGTACGCGCAGTGTCCCGCGCACAGTCCAATTTGCCACAATAGTATCCAAGGCAGTCTGATTCACCTCGTGGAGGTCGAAGTAAATCTCGCTAAAAAATAGCTGCCCGTGAAACCGCAAAGTCCAAAAGATAATGCGGTAGTTGATTTTTCCTTTAAATTTGTTGACTGGATCTTGAAAATAAATACCTTTTGTGTAGATATTATAAGAGATGTCTTTTTCAAAAAGCGTCGGGAGATCCGCTTTCAAGGTGTCTACTACTTGTTCTACCTGCATTTGATATTCGATCGCGCTCAAGCTACCACCTTGTGACAGTATTAATTTATCAGTTTAAATGAATAATCTCGATCGCTCGCGGGAGTTTCGCAGATTTGATATTTCATCGAGTTCTGATTTTAACTATAGCGGTATTGTCCGCGTCGGCCTTTGAGCAGACCCGGACTTGCGACATTGAAACCTTGGCACAGATTTGACTGAGTACACCAATTCCTCTGAAATTCTCGCACAAATCAACAGCGGCCAACTGTTGATGGTAGATAGCCGTCGCCGGAACGGTCTAATTTTGATTAAGCGCTTCCACGCAGAGTTTGCCGGGCCGGGGGCTGCGGTTGGCGGTGCTTTTGACGTTGACTCTGGGCGGGCGATTCCCGTGGGAGATTTTTGTTTAGTTTGTCCTCAATCTCCCGAAGAAAGACAGAAAGCTTTTGGAATTCGGCGGCATTGGGTGCGATTAACGGAACAGTTAACCGCAAAGCCGGCAGCTTTGGAACGCGCACAAATGATTTTAACTCAGTTTGAACAATATTTTGATGCGGAAACAGTAGCACAAATTCCCGATGAAGCTTTGGCACTTTTAGTAGGCGTATTTCCCCAAACTATTCGGGCTGCGCGACAAGAAAATGATTATTTATAAATTGGTGTATAGCCTTTCGATATCTCATATTAGGTACGCGAACGGCATAAGGCTATGGGCTATGGGCTATGGGCTATGGGCTATCCTCACCACGCTTGAGAACCGCTATAAATACCTTATGTGGCGGGCGATCGCGCTGCTACAAGCTCCACTCGGCATTCTGCAAAACGACTCGATAGCCATCTGGGTCTTCAAAAGTCACTCCATTTTTGTCCCAGTAGGGATTGTATGAGTTTACAGGCTCAAATCCAATTGCTTTCATTCGCTCAACAGCCTGCTGCCATTCTTGTTGGTTAGGAAGGTAAAAGACGATAATATTGTCTTGAGTTGGAGCGCCACCTACAATATGTCCCCGTTGATGGATGAATTCAAGGTGGTGGCTTTCTCCTGGCATCCCAACCATTACTCCGTCAAAACCTTCATGGTTTTCAAAACTATCGAGGATTTGCAGCCCTAAACCCTCTGTGTAGAAATGAACAACTTGATCGAGGCAATCAGTTGGACGAGCAACCCGTAAAACCTTTCCTTTAAGCATATATATCTTCTCCAAAGTTATTTTTGTGTTAAGCAAAAACTGGATACCGAATATTATGAGTTGTCAAAAATTTCTCCAATGCGATCGACTGTCCGCTGATTTTCATCGGGACTCCCTACCGTAATTCGCAAACCTCCGCCTGTGTGCCGAATTAACGTTCCTCGAATTTTTAACTGCTGCATAATTTTTTGGTGTTCCTGTTCCGCTGCTTTGCTGTCGCTGGCTTTCACCCGCAGGTACACAAAGTTAGCCGCACTGGGCCAAATTTGCAATTTTTGATGCTGAGTTAGCGCTGCAATTAATTTGGATCTTTCTGATATAGTTTCGGGAATTGTTGCTAGCAATAATTGTCTTTGGGCTAGGGCAAATTCGGCTGCGGTTTGAGAAAACGCGGGCAGGTTGTAGGGGAGGCGGATTTTTTCTAAGGCGGCTGTGAACTCTGGATGGGCGATCGCATATCCGACTCTCATTGATGCTAGTCGAAATGCTTTGGAAAATGTTCGCAAAATTATCCAGTTCGGGTGTTGGTGCAATCTGTCTGCTAAGGTATTTTGACTGAATTCAAAATAAGCTTCGTCAATTACTACTAAAATATCGGGTGGCAATTTTTCCAACCAATCCACCTCATCTGGTGTCAAAGCATTGGCTGTGGGGGAATTGGGATGGACGACAAAGACGACGCGCACGGGAGGATTTTGTTTTTGGGCGTTAGCGCAGCCCGCCCCTACGGGGGCTGCGCCAACGGAGAGGATCGCCCTTTTAGCCGCTTCGATATCTATTTCAAAATTATCCTCTTTTCGCGCAACACTGACAGCGGGAATGCCGAGGGTTTGGGCGATAATTGCATACATCGAAAAGGTGGGATTGGCGACTAAAATTGAGCCTTTGCCACCCAGACAGGTTGCAATTAAGAGCGATCTAATTAGTTCGTCCGAACCGTTGCCGACAGAGATATTGTCGGCTGTAATGGCAGTTTTTAGCGGTTTTACCCCCCCTAGCCCCCCCTTGTTAAGGGGGGGGACAGGAATAGATTCTGCGATCGATTCGTTGACGTATTGGGCGATCGCCTGTTTGAGTGCTGCGTGGCCTCCGTCGGGATAGCGATTTGTTTCAATTAACTGCTGGTAAGTCCAAGCTAGCTTTTGTTTTAATTCTTCTGGTAAGTCGTAGGGGCATTCGTTGGTGTCTAGGCGATCGATCGCACTTTCCGAGTGCGCTGATTCTCCTGACGCGCCGCCCGGATGGGGAGTGTAGGCGGCAAGTTCGGCTAAGTCTTGGCGGATAAATGGAAGCATGGTATAATTTAGGACTTCTTATTTTAGATAATCTGCTTGCAAACATCAGGATGCAGTCACAGTCTTTAATAGTCTAAAGTCGAGCATCCATAATTTATGGCTAATGACTAATCACTGTTGACTGTTGACTGTTAACTGTTAACTGTTGACTGTTGACTGTTAATAAGGGCGGGCACTCTTGGCATCGCCCCTAATGACTAATGACTAATGACTAATGACTAATGACTAATGACTAATGACTAATGACTAATGACTAATGACTAATGACTAATGATTATTTAAATCGCGCCACAAAGCGATGCCGCCCAACAAACCGCTGACATTCGGCACTATTTTAACCTGCGGCGGTAAATCAAAAACAATTTTTTTTGTATTGCCGCCGCCGATGTAAAGCCGATCGCAGTTAAACAGATTTTGCAGAGAAACCAGCGCTTTTTCCAGACGGCGATTCCATCTTTTGGCACCGACTGCATCTAATGCCGATCGCCCTAATTGCTGTTCGTAAGTTTCCCCTTTGCGAAACGGGTGATGTCCTAACTCTAGATTTGGCACCAAAATACCATCGACAAATAAGGAAGAACCGAAACCTGTGCCGAGGGTAACTACTAATTCTACCCCCGTCCCAGCGATCGAGCCCAATCCTTGAATGTCGGCATCGTTCGCCACTCGCACAGGTTTTCCCAAACGGTCTTTGAGGGTAGTTGCTAGGTCAAAATCGATCCAAGACGGATCTAAATTTACTGCGGTTTTGGTGATTCCGCGACAAACTACGCCGGGAAAACCGACGGATACTCGGTCAAATTCTCCTTGTGCGCTTGCTAAAGAGGCGATCGCCTCTAATATCGGTTCCGGTTTCGGCGGTTGAGGCGTTTCTAAACGGCTGCGTTCCGTCTGAGGTTCACCTTCAGCGTCCAAAACCATAACTTTGATGCCGCTTCCGCCAATGTCAACGGCCAAGGTGCGAGTCGATGAATCTTGTTCAGTCATTTGATTGTTGACACTTGCAAGTTGGTAAGTCGATTTGAAATTGAATAATTTTAGATTTTCGATTAACTCTCCCATTAAATCTGAGAGTTTGAACAAAAGTCTAAAATTTTATGGTCAATCCTTGGGAGTGTCGGAAACTTGTACCAAGTTTTTGGTGCAGTCTAAGTTTAAATGGGAAATTGGCAAAACTTTTGAATCGCTTCCCAAATTTCCGTTAGGACATTTCCCAAAGAATGATCGTCTTCTAATTCGATTAATTGCACCCAGGGACGGTGCTCGGCAAAATTTCTGCTAGCTTGAATCGGTATGATTGTATCATGCTTCCCGTGAACAATTAACGTAGGGACTTGCCGCATTAATTTTTCGTCAGGGTATTGAGCCATTTCTGTCACAAACTGATAATTCAGCGGCAGATAGCGCTGTTCGCCGTAGTGATAAACTGGTAAATACTCCTCGGAGTGCCACTTTTCTAACTGTTGCTGTCCCAGCAGCGGCAGCCAGTGAGAGAGAAATTGAAAAGCGGGCGCTAACAAAATTATTCGTTTTACCGATAATTGCCGCTGGGCCAACCAAGCCGCTGTCAAGCCGCCAAAACTTGACCCAATGATTGTAACTCCCTCTGGATTGTTTACATTTTCTGCGGGAGATAGGGAGGATCTGGTTATCCCAAATTCTGTTTCTATTTGGTTTAATTGGCGGGTGAGGGTGAGACGGGAAAAATCGTTTTGATTGAGATCGGGAGTTTTTAGGTCAATTCCGAGGGAAGAAAAGCGATTTCGGAAATATTTAGCCTTAGCTGAATCTGGACTTGAAGCAAATCCGTGTAAATAAATGTAAGTTGAATTATTCTGTATATTCATTCCGAAATTTTGATGATATTTACTAACTAATTTAGTCCCGGACACACTATTAGATAAAGAATTGTTTTGTTTTCCCAAAAACTGCATCTAAACCTTTAATATAATATCCGATAAATTGACCGCAATAAGTAAGGATCGCGCGTGCGGACTTTACCGCAATCCCGGAGTGGAAACCAGGACGCACTACGAACCGTTTTTGTTATGGTAGTCGATCGGACATGATATAATCCCGATAAAAATCTGATTTATGTGGTATTAATGCGATCGCGAACTGTAATTATTGTAACTTCAATCAGTAAGGTGTGCAGTGCATACCTTACAAATTGATTGTAGGGTAAACACTGCACACCTTGCCAATATACCTAGCGGGTAAAATTACTTTTTGCAGTTTGACTGAGTTCTAGTGGCTGACAGTTAACTCTCCTGTGCTTCAGGCGCAGGCTACAAATTGATTCTTGAGTAGCGCGCACCTGAAATACTAGAATATCGACTCAAAACTACTTGTATATTATAC
>NZ_JBARVX010000152.1:0-16287 GCF_049646505.1 Microcoleus sp. | reverse complement strand
AATTTACTGACGAGGAGATGGCACCGGATGCCGATCCCGATGAAGAATCGGATTTCGAGGAACTTATGTGGCTGACGAGCTTCTATCACGAAGAACAGGAATATGCCATTTATACCCCTCTCGATCCCTTCTTTATCTTGGCTCGCATCAATGATGACGGCGAGCCAGAATTGCTCTCTGAAGAAGAGTTCCAAAGGCTCGAACCGATGTTGCCCATGCTAGAAGACCAGTTCTTTGACGAGCTTGATTAGATATTGATTGCAGGCAGAAGACCAGACGGCAAAAAGCAGAATTTTTGATTATCTTATGATTAGAAGTTAACTGTTTGCCCGATCGAACTTTTTCGAGATTGTGCCTTCTGCCCGGTCTACTCAGGCTGTTGAATTGGGCCGCGTGAATTGAGTCGCGTCAAAAAGCTGGCATCCGTAACTTTTCGGTCAACAATCGCCGATCGTTAGTGATTAGCGGTCACTTAATTGGCGCTTATCGAGGACAACGCACTATGAGCAAAGAACAACTGACAAAAAGCAGCCCGCGAGAGAGCCAAAAAGCTGCTCCGCAACTTTCTAAATGGTTGTTTTATCTGGCCTTGCTGCCAGCAATTTGGGGAGTTTGCGCTTGGCAGGGCTGGGCTTGGTGGAGCTGGGCTTCGGCCGCTCCTAAAATCGCTGAAACGTCAACTTCTCCGGGAGATGGTGCTGCTGTTTCCATCCAAATTCCCCCCGGTACTTCCAGTCAACAAATCGGGCAGGATTTGGAAGCCGCAGGCTTAATTCGATCGGCAGGAGCATGGGATATGTGGGCCCGCTGGCTGACGATGCAAAACCGCGACGGAGGTTTTAAAGCCGGAACTTACCAACTGTCGCCGACTCAGCCTCTGAGTGCGGTTGCTGAGAAAATTTGGAAGGGCGAAGTCGCACAGCAGAGTTTCACGATTCCCGAAGGGTGGTCGATGCAACAAATGAGCGCTTATTTTGAAGCCCAAGGTTTTTTCCCGGCTAAGGATTTTATGGCGGCGGCGAGTCAAGTTCCCTACGCTCAGTACCCTTGGCTGCCGAGCGGCTTGCCTCATTTGGAAGGGTTTTTGTACCCGGATACTTATCAGCTAGACGGCGATGCAATTAGCCCGGAAGCTGTCATTAAGCAAATGCTCGATCGTTTCGAGCGGTTAGCTTTGCCGGTCTATCAAAAAAATCAGAACAATACTAAGTTTTCTTTGAAAGAGTGGGTGACGCTGGCGAGTATTGTGGAAAAAGAAGCCGTGGTGGCGATCGAGCGCAATCTCATTTCAGGCGTGTTCAACAACCGCCTGAAAAACAATATGCCCTTGGGCTCCGATCCTACAGTTGAATATGCCCTCGGCATTAGGCAAACTAAGGAGAAGCCTTTGACTTTTAAGCAGGTGGAAACGCCTTCTCCTTACAATACTTATATCAATGTAGGGCTGCCGCCAACTCCGATCGCGTCTCCGGGAATTGCCAGTTTGGAAGCTACTCTGGCTCCTGAAAATACGGAATATCTGTATTTTATGGCTCGGTACGACGGCACTCACATTTTCAGCCGCACCCTGGCCGAACACAATGCTGCTGTGGCTAAAATTGACCAAAAAGTGCGATCGGGTCAATAGATTGGCAATCACTAACACATAAGTAAAAAGTAACGAAGCAAAAGCAATAACGCTCGCTTTTGATTTTTTACTTTTTTAATCTTTAACTTCCAATTTCTTATTTCTGAATCTAAAATCTAAAATCATTATGACTTGGGGTAAACTATTACAGCCTGACTTAATTTTAGGCAATTCAATCGTGAATTTAACGGCAGATATTCTTCAGGAATATCATATTAAAGGATTAGTTTTGGATGTGGACGAAACTCTCGTTCCGATTACAGCAATGAATGCTTCTCCCGAACTCAGCCTGTGGGTAGAAGAAATTAAACCCGTAGTATCGGTGTGGTTGGCGAGCAATAATTTAAGTCAGACTCGGATCGGTCGAATTGCTGAGTCTTTGAATCTACCTTACATCACTGGTGCTGCTAAACCGTCGCGCCGCAAGTTGCGAAAAGCTGTGACGGCGATGAATTTGGAGGTGGAACAGGTGGCGATGGTGGGCGATCGGCTTTTTACTGATGTTTTGGCCGGCAATCGTTTGGGTATGTTTACTATTTTAGTCGAGCCGATGGTTGATGCTGGCTACGCGCTTCGCAAGTATCCGGTGCGCTCTTTTGAAGTATGGGTTTCTCAAGCTTTGGGGGCAACTCTGAAAATTAAAGATTAGTCAGTAGTCAGTAGTCAGTAGTCATTAGTCATTAGTCATTAGTCATTGGTTAGTAGTCATTAGTCATTAGTCATTGGTTAGTAGTTAGTTGTCATTAGTGAGTAGTCATTGGTTAGTAGTTAGCAGTCATCAGTCATTAGACATATCATAAAAATCAGGTTTTGAACAGGCAGGATGCCCGTTCCACAATGATTATTGGAGATGTATATTAGTAATTAATCTAAAATATGGTTGATAAATAGGTCGTTGGGATCTCGATCGCAATTAAATAAAAAAGCTCTGGTTGCCCAGAACAAATAACAAATAACAAATAACAAACAACAAATAACAAATGACTCAAACTATTGTTATTAAAATAGGAACTTCGACGCTGACTCGATCGACTACCGGAAACTTAGCTCTCTCAACTATTGCTGCATTAGTAGAAATTTTAGCAGGTTTGCGGCAGCAAGGCCATCGAGTAGTTTTGGTGTCTTCCGGTGCGGTGGGCGTGGGTTGCGCGCGCTTGGGTTTGACGGAACGCCCGCGAAATATCGCTATGAAACAGGCTGTGGCTGCCGTGGGCCAAGGGCGGCTGATGCGCGTGTACGATGACTTGTTTACTACTCTACAACAGCCGATCGCCCAAGTATTGCTCACCAGAGGCGATTTAGTGCACCGCAACGGTTATGTTAACGCTTACAATACCTTTGGGCAACTGCTACGGTTGGGCGTGATTCCGATCGTCAACGAGAACGATACTGTAGCGGTAGACGAGCTCAAATTTGGCGATAACGACACGCTTTCGGCGCTAGTAGCGAGTTTGGTAGAAGCCGATTGGTTGTTCGTGCTCACAGATGTCGATCGGCTGTATTCGGCAGATCCGCGCAGCAATCCCGACGCGCAGCCGATCGCCCTAGTCCAAAATATGGCACAACTCATAGAATTTCAGGTAAAAACAGGAGATTCCCGCAGCGGTTGGGGAACCGGCGGAATGGTGACCAAAATTGAAGCCGCCAGAATAGCCACAGCATCGGGAGTGCGTACAGTCATCACAAACGGCTGCTTTCCTGGTAACATCGAGAAAATACTTAACGGAGAGTCCATCGGCACTCAATTCGAGCCGCAAACTCGCCCTGTAAACGCTCGCAAACACTGGATAGCCAACGTGCTAATTCCAGCAGGAAAACTGTATTTAGATGCGGGTGCTGTCAATGCCATTATTCAAGGTGGAAAATCGCTTTTAGCCGCCGGTATTTCGCAAATAGAAGGAGAATTTCAAGCTGATGATGCCGTGCGATTGTGCGACACTGAAGGCAAAGAAATTGCTAGAGGACTTGTGAATTATAACAGTTTGGAATTGAGACAAATTCAGGGATGCAAGTCAGCTAAAATTGCGGAAATCTTAGGTTATGCTGGCGTAGAAACTGTGTTGCACCGAGATAATTTAGTGATTGTTTAATCCTTAGACATCTCCAATAATTGTGGAACAGGCCGGACAGACAGTTCAAAACAGTCTTTTCGGGAGATGACTACTGACAAACATCCAAACACTCAAAAGCGCGATCGAACCCAGAAATTGAGGAGACTTGCAGCACAGTATTGCAAGAATTTGTTTTGCTGTGTCCGAACAGCTCTTTCATCGCTTCTGTAAATAATTCAAATACATTTTGTGCTAATTCTAAAGCTGCTTCGCGTTCGGAATCAGTAAGTTCTATCTCCGCCAAAACTTGCAACATTTCAGGTGTATTTAAAACCCGATCGCTTTCCACATCCACATAACCTCCTGCAAAATAAACATATTCTTTATTGCTAACTTGTTCTAATTCCATTACCACTGCTAGCGCCGCCTCGAAAAAAAATATAGCGGTTGCCTCGAGGACTTCGACTAAGACGAGTTTCTGAACCGGAGAGGCTTTCCAAGCATAGCGTTCGAGCACCGAACAGAGCGATCGAGTTTTTTGAGTTTCTTCACCCCAAAGCAGTCTGAAGTCGCCGCAACTCATTAATTGGTTAAATCCCAATGTCTCTAGATGTTGCAGATACCAGCGCCAATAGTAGTTTTCTTTGTAAGTATAGTTGTTAATCAGTTCCTGAACCTTGTTGTTGCTAGAAGACTCTCGGAGGACGTACTTGTTCAAGTCGCTCAAGCCCACAGCAAAAGGAGCGAGTAGAGGTGCAAAAATGAGTCGTTGATTGGGGTGAATGTGTTGATTAGCTAGAAATTCAAATAACGGCAATTTGGCAAATTCTTGCTTTCTTTGTTCGATAAATGCTACAATCTCTTTCATGTTTTTTTTCCTAGATTAGCTGCTGTCAATATAATGTTGCTTCCTCCGTCAATTATCTATGTTATTGAGTCTAAACAATTGTGTTTCAGATCGTAAATATTTGTATTTCAGATCGTAGTTAAGCGTGTTTCCAGTCACAAATAATTGTGATTTGTATCATAGGCAATTCCCAAAATAAAAGTAACGTGCAACTATCATCACCATACATATAAAGGTTGTGCGTAACTTTCAAAATAGGGATAAGGTGCAACTTAAACGCCCTACATATAAAATTTTTGCGTAAATCTCAAAATAACAATTTTCTATTTTCAGAATTGCCTTTAGGTGCATTGTGAGCTACTCTGTCTTTTGGATCGGTTAAGAAAATAATAGGAGTTAATCTTGGAACGGACTTTTTTAGCGATTAAACCCGACGGCGTACAGCGCGGACTCGTCGGCCAAATCATCAGTCGTTTGGAAGCCAAAGGCTTCACGCTAGTTGGGATGAAGCTAATCACGGCGAGTCGCGAACTAGCCGAACAGCATTACGCCGTGCACAAAGAAAGACCGTTTTTTGCGGGACTGGTAGACTTCATCATTTCTGGGCCAATGGTGGCGATGGTGTGGGAAGGCGAGGGCGTGGTGGCGTCGGCGAGAAAAATCATTGGCGCTACAAATCCTCTGTATTCTGAACCTGGGACAATTCGCGGCGATTTTGGTGTGAATGTCGGCCGGAACATCATTCACGGTTCTGATGCTGTGGAAACTGCGAACCAAGAAATTAATCTCTGGTTCAAATCGGATGAGTTGAGTAATTGGACTTCTTGCTTGAGTCCTTGGATTCTGGAGTAGTGTTGATATTCTCCCGATGGTTGATCGGGAGATATTCTTAGTTTTAATCGCCATCAAGTCTGACTTTCTGGTAAAAATTTTTCTAATTTAAAATGTCGCAGCGTTTCGCTTCACCAACAGTCTGTAATATCAATTCCGGTTGCACTCCTGGGGAATTGTTGACTGTTGACTGTTGACTGTTGACTGTTGACTGTTGACGGGCGGGTCGAAAAACTGAATGGTTGAGTGTTATTAAGATTCAAATTCAAATTTTTCTAATTTAAAATTTCTCAGGGATTCGCTTCACCAACAGTCTTTAATTCCCACCGACAAGCGAAATCAACCCGCCCCGCGCGGCGACAAAAATTCGCACTTTCCGCCAATTTCCCCAAAAAATCGCACCCCAATCCCAGAAACCGGGTTTCTTCCTAGATTTCTCGCACTCTACCGAGATTTGCCGAAGAAGCCCGGTTTCTCGCGGCCGGGTGACAAAAATGCGATCGCACTACAAAAACACAACTCATATCAATTCCTCTCTTCATCGGAATTATTCATTTCTCTCTGACCTCTCTGTGTTCTCTGTGTTCTCTGTGGTTAAATCATTCCGATGCAACCGGAAACGATATCACCACACAAAAGAACCGGGTTTCTTACAAAAACCCGGCTACCACAAACATGAGGAATATCAAAACTGTTGAAATCTTAATTCTTCAATAACTTCATCCCCATTTTCACCTTGTCCAAAATCGTCTTTTGCGAGACGCAAGTAATCAGACACAGCTTGCCGCAATTCAAAGTATCCCGGCGGACTACCTGAGCTTTTTCGCCGTACCAAATCGCGCGGGCGCTTTGTTCTTTCACATTCCCAATCACCGGATATTCATCGCACAATTTCACATCGCCGCGCGTATCGATCCAGTAATTGCGGAGTCCAACGCGACAAGGACGAGTTGAATCGGGAGCTTTTTCTTCGGCAAAGTGAGGAACCATCAAACGCAACACTTCATCGCTGTTCATAATTGGCGCGCCGTTTTTCTTCATCTCAATTAAGCGCTCAATTACCTGTGAAAATTCTTCCCTGTCTGCTTCTTCAATCCACAGTTCCGAATAGGTTTCTGGCGTCCAGCGGTTAACTGGTTGGAAGTTCACCGTCGTTGCTCCAATTCCTTGCGCCCAGGTGACAATTTCTTCTAGGTGGCGGAAGTTGAGCCGGTTGATAGTCGGTTTGACGTTGATCGGAAACAGGACGTTTTGCTTTTCTTGTTCGGCGCGCAGATAACCGATTCCTTTGGAAAGCCGATCGAACAATCCGGGTTGACCGCGCAAATAATCGTGCAATTCTGCATTCGGCCCGTCAACGGACATATTCACATTAAAAGGACGCGCCGCCACAGTTTTAGCAGCATTTTCCTTGGTCATGCAGTAGCCGTTGGTGGTTACGCCGGCGTGAATGCCGTTTTTGTTGGCAAAAGCTAGCAAGTCTAGAAAACCTTTTTTAATATAAGGTTCGCCGCCGCTAAAGTTGATGGAAAATTCGCCGACAAATTCTTTGACGCTCAACAGGGCATTTTCCCAATCTTCGATCGTCATTTCGTCTTTATATTCTTTGAGCCGCCAATACTCGCACTGGCGGCATTTAACGTTGCAGTGTTCGTTAACAATGCCGTAAAAAGTGACTGGGCTTGTCACGTCGAATCCTGTATTAATCCTGAGCGATTCGGCTACTGCACTCTGGGTGTGTTTTACGCCCAGTCTGGATAATGTTAAAGCATCCATGTCTTGTTTTCCTTACGTGTTGTTACTTAAGTTGATTTATTGAAGTGATTTCTCAGTGATTTTTATACGTATGATTACGTATTGCTCGTTACGTATTCCTTGCGAGTACGTATGCACCATCCTAAGTGCTGGTTGTGGGTATGGCTAGATGTTTTTCAAATCTTTATAATATGAAGAGCTGTAACATATTAGTATTTTTAATCTATGGAGCGATGTTTTGTGTTGAACAATGAATCGCGCTTAATGCTTGCCAAAATATATGGGCTTGAAATGCACTTAAATCGATAAATGTAGTTTTTGTGTAACTTTTTTGTAAAGAAACTTAATACCGCGTGTCAGTAAAACTACTTAAGTAAGCAGTATCAATAATTTATTGTTATAGTGAAGCGATCGACCCTACAGCAGTTGGCTTTATGCAAGCTTTACAATAAGAGAGAATTTTAAGTATTTCAACCGCAAAAAATGGCAACAAACATGAGACGATATTTGCAGGTACTGAAATTGTTTTGGGGTGCGGCGATCTCTGCGGAACTCGAATACCGCATCAACTTTGTCCTGGCAGCTCTCAGCAGCCTCGGGAACCTGGCTGGTAGTTGGTTCGGACTGTTTTTGTTCTACCGTACCGGCTACAGGTTTTCGGGCTATTCATGGGAAGAAGCTTTGGTTGTACTGGGGATTTTTACGGTTTTGCAGGGGTTTTCGTCAACCTTTCTCGCGCCTAACCTCAGCCGTATTGTCGATCGAGTGCAGCAAGGTACTCTCGATTTCGTACTCCTCAAACCCATCAATTCGCAATTTTGGCTGTCTGCAAACACAGTCTCCCCTTGGGGAATCCCAGATTTAATCTTCGGCGCGGCATTGGTGCTGTATGCTGCTAATAAGTTGGGAGTCGGAATTGGCAACTATTTTTTAACAGCAATACCGCTGTTGTTCGGAACTATTACTCTTTACAGTATCTGGTTTATGTTAGGTGCAACTAGCATTTGGTTTGTCAAGATTTACAACGTTACCGAAGTGCTCAGAGGATTGTTAGAAGCGGGTAGATTTCCAATGGCAGCTTATCCCGCAGCTTATCGATTTTTCTTCACCTTTGTAGTTCCGGTTGCTTTCTTGACGACTGTGCCGGCAGAAGCCATGTTGGGCCGGGGTGAAATTGTTTGGATCGCAGGGGCGGGCATTTTGGCGATCGGGCTGTTGTTGTTTTCGCGCTACTTCTGGCAATTTGCACTCCGCTTTTACACCAGCGCTTCGAGTTAGGTAAGTAGGGCTTGCTGCAGCGCGGCCAGAGATTGTCTGTTATGTTTGAGGGGTAGAGGGAAAGAAAATTTGACCTGGGAAAAGAGCAAATTTAAAATATACAGCGAACATATACAGTTTGAATACAGTACCGCCGACGGAGAAAATATTTTTAGCTCTATCTACTTATCTGCTAAAAAAAACAGTAAAATTTCAAAATATGCTTGAAATCTCAACTCTCAATCAACCACGCAAACGAGTGCAAACGAATGAAAAGAAAAAAACTGGGCAACAGTAATTTTAACATCAGCGCGATCGGTCTGGGATGTATGCCGTTGTCGTTAAGCGGCAGGCCGCCAGAATCGCAAGCAATTGCGGTAATTCACCGCGCCCTCGATTTGGGCGTCACCCTGATTGACACTGCTGATTCCTATTGCGAAGATCAATCCGACAAACACCACAACGAGCACCTGATTGCCAAAGCTTTGCAAGGGTACACCGGAGATATTCGGCCGGTTACTGTGGCCACGAAAGGCGGCTTGATGAGGCCTCAAGGTGCCTGGACGCGCAACGGGAATCCCCACCATTTGCGTAAGACAATTCACGAAAGTTTTGAAGCTTTGGGCGGCAATCACCCGATCGACCTTTGGCAGTATCACTCGCCCGATCCAGCCTATACAATCGAAGCAGCCCTAGCACCCGCAAAGGAAGCAGTAGAAGCAGGAATAATTCGATTTGTTGGAGTTTCCAATTTTTCTGTAGAGCAGCTCAAACGCGCCCGCGATACAGTAGAAATTGTATCGGTGCAGAATCAGTACAATCCGTGGCACAGACAGCCGGAATCCGACGGCGTACTGGAATATTGCGAAGCCGAAAACCTGACCTTTTTCCCCTGGAGTCCTTTGGGGGGAAGCCGCCGCGTCACCAGCTTGCAAGATATGCCCGCGATCGCCTCCTTAGCCGCCGAAAAAAACGTTTCAGTGTACTGTATAGTATTAGCTTGGTTGATGGCAAAATCGCCCTGCGTCGTTCCGATTCCCGCAGCGACAAAATTATCGAGCATTGAGGACTCCGTAAAGGCGATCGAAGTTAAATTGACTGATGAAGAATTGCAAAAAATTGCAGCAAGTTAAATAAGTAAGCTGTTGGGCATTTAAATTGCATATTCGGGGCGCATATCAAATCCGATCCAGAATATTTGTTAATTTTTTTTAATTATCTTTAAATGCCGCAACAGCTTATAAATCCAGAGATTTAATTAGTAAAATTGCCACATTTTGAGGAATTGGGTTTTATGGAAGCCGATCGAGCGAATGCAGGTCAAGACCTAGCAATTGAACATCAAAACGTACCTGTCGCCCATGAAGGACTGCACAACTTTTTATACAGTTCCGACTCAGAACACAGCGCAGCGGCCGCTGTTTCTGAAGTAGAAAATGACGGCACGCAAGTAATGTCGATCGATACCTGGCGAAGTCTAGCAACTAACGCAAAAGTCGCCGGAGTTTACGCTGTCACCGACAGTGCCCGCAACACTCAGTATATCGGTTATTCGCGAAATATCCTGCTTTCAATCAACGGTCACATCGCACAAAACGGCGCAGAAAATTGTGCTTTTGTGCGCGTGCAAACTTTCAAATTCCCCAAGCGGGAAGAAATGGAAAGTTTGCGGGATGCTTGGATAGCAGAACTCGGCACTATTCCGCCTGGAAACGGTGCTGACAGCGAAATGTGGGCGAGTACGGTAGGTCAAGCAGCCCGCGCTGCTATGTCTGCTGACGAGCAACAAGCTTATGAGGAAAAGAAGCTAAAATTACGCAAAGCAATGGCAGATTCTACTCTTACCAAAGAGTTAGAAACAGCAGCCAAGATTGACGGCGAACGACACGAACATCTGGAAGCGGCAGTTAACAATGATGATTGGAGTGCGGTGATTCAATCGCAAACCCAGGAAACAAAGTCCGGCGAATAAAATTCGCTGCTAGATCAACTTTAGTTTGTCGTAAAGCGGGGCGGGTTTTATTCGGAGATTGCGTGCTGGATGCGAGGATTACGCGATTAACCCGCCCCTAATGACTACTGACTAATTACTACTGACTACTAAGAGGGCGGGCACGGGGGCACCGCCCCTACTGACTAATGACTACTGACTACTGACTAATGACTAATGACTAATGACTACTGACTACTGACTACTGACTGATGACTACTGACTAATGACTGATGACTAATTTTCCGTTCAGTAACTAAAGTCAAACTGACCCATTCACCTTTGTCATTGTAACTGCGAATCATCCGAAATCGCAAGTCAGGTTCTACCAACCAACCGGCCTCAAAAAATATAGGTTTTCTGAATTCAACTTTCACCGGACAAGTGCAAGAACCGCCATCGGGAAGCAGCAAAACTTGCACGGGCGTTGAACTTTCGTTAAAGTGCAGAACTGAACCGTCAATGCTGCCGCTAGAACTGATAACATTAGCATTGCTACCAAAAGTGATTTTCTGCACGAGCCGATCGCCATTTTGCAAATGCAATTGGAGTTTGGTAGAATAGCAGTCGGGAGAACGCCAGTCTGGATACATTGTCACAGCTTCGCCCTGCCATTCTCCCAGCAAAGCATCAACAGTTAAAGGCGGACGTTCGGGGATATTTTTATCTGGGTGTTTTTCGCGAATTAAGGTAAGTTTGGATAAATTGCCGTCGATACTGTAGAGTTGAACGAAGCGCAACCTGCGATAGTTGTAGATAAAACAAAACTCGGCACCAGACTCAGAATAAGGCGCTAATTGAATAGTACCCTGACAAAAACTTCCATTCTCAAAAAACAGGATATCTCGTCCCAAACTCTGATATTCTCGAACAATTTCGCTGACTTCCGGTTCGCCGGCACCGTTAGGATTTGGCGAGAAGCGGCGCAGTTTTAACCGCACTGTTTTGTTGTCGTTGAGTCCTTCGAGAGAAATAATGCTGGGAGTATCTTGAAGTACCTCTCCTCGCATTGATAGCTGAGTGAAGGAACCGTGCCATTCTCCTAAGTTTTGCAGAAAGTTTTCCCACTGCGCTACCATATTCTTACCTTTGGATATATGTCTAAAAATAGAATTATAACTCTACTGACGGATTTTGGATTGAGCGATGTTTATGTGGGAGTGATGAAAGGTACGATCGCCCAAATTAACCCGCAGTTAAAAGTCATTGACATTACGCACCAAATACCATCTCAAAATATTGCAGCGGGGAGGTTTTGTTTGATGACTGCTTTTGCTTATTTTCCGCCGGAAACCGTACATATTGCTGTCGTCGATCCGGGGGTGGGAAGCAAGAGACGCGGGGTTGCGATTAAATGTGCTAATTGCTGGCTTGTCGGGCCCGATAACGGGTTGTTTAGCGGGGTGTTGAGTCGCGAAAGTGCGTTAGCGTTAGCGAAGCGATCCGAAGGAAAGCCCGCCCCTACGGGGGCTGCGCCAACGAAGAGGATCGCCGCTGTGGAGTTGACGAATTCGCAATACTGGCGATCGCCCTTCGCCAGCAGCACATTTCACGGTCGCGATATTTTCGCAGCAGCGGGGGCTCATTTGGCGAATGGGGTGCCGCTGGAAGAGTTGGGGGATGCTATCGACCCTGCGAGTTTAGTGCAGCTACAGATACCAAATTGCGCCGTTACAGCCACAGGTGCGGTAGGTTGCGTTCAATATGTCGATCGCTTCGGCAATTTAATTACTAATATCCCCAATAATTGCATTGTATCTAACAATTGGTCAGTGATAATTAGCAATAGTTGCGATCCAATTCGCATCCCCAGCGGTAAAACCTACAGCGACAGCAAGCCAGGGGATTTAATTGCGATAACTGGTTCTGACGGTTGGCTAGAAATTGCCGTTAACGGCGGCAGCGCTCAAGCCGTTCTGCAGCTACAATTTGGAGATATGGTAGAAGTAATTTACAGATAGGTAGCATAATCTGGATTCATCTCATTCTAGATTTATCTGCAAAATTCACAACTGTTTGGCGATACTCACCATTATTAAAAAAAGCATCTCCATTATTGTGTTTAGCCTTCGCAACGAGCAAAATTTTCTTGGGTTCACCAGAAGCAGCATACAATTTTTTACTCATTGCAGCGGGAATCAAAGGGTCAGCGGTTCCGTGTACGAACAAAACCGGAATTTGCAGCAATTTAACTTTGTTCAAAGAATCAAATTTTTGTGTCAGCAGCAGCCTCGTTGGAAATAGTCGCATTATACTGTAGCGTTCTACCATATTCAGCATGGAAGTGAACGAACTTTGAACAATTAATCCCGCTGCTTCTGGATGTCTGACTGCTAATTCTACAGCAACAGCGCCTCCCATTGAATGGCCGTACAAAAAGATTTCGCTGGGCGACAATTGCCGCTGTTTTACTAAATAATTATAAGCTGTTTCGGCATCCTCGTATATCCGAGTTTCGCTGGGAAAACTGCCTTGACTGCGGCCGTAACCCCGGTAATCTATCAGCAATACGGAAAAACCTAATTCTCGGAAGCGGTAAGATTGATTGATGTTTGCGCCGATGTTAAAACCCCTACCGTGCAGGTACAATAGAGTTCCTAATGGCTGTGGATTGGCGGCGGGCAGCCACCAACCGTGAATTTTCTCTATTTTATCTATTCTGGGCGATCGCCCGTTAACTGGCAACCAGACCTCTTTGTAGGGGATATTGAAAGCATCCGGTGTTTTGGCGATCGCAGGTGTTGGCCCAAATATCAAACGAGTTTGCAAAATAAACAAGAGTATACAAGACAAAACGTAGGCGATCGCCCAAAATTTTAGTAAAGACGATAGCCACCTCAAAAAGCGCCGTTTCCTAATTTTTAGCTGGCTCATTGTTTTGCTCGCTACTTCTGAACTGCAAGTCTCAGAAACCCGGTTTTTTGGATAAGCCGGGTTTCTCATCTTTATCCAGCTACCACGAAATTTACCAACTTTCCAGGCACCACAATTACCTTTTTAATCTCCTTACCTTCCAGGTGACGCTTAGCCAATTCCGACTCGCGAGCAAACTTTTCCAAAGCAGCTTTATCAGCACCGGAAGGCACTTGAATGGTGCCGCGCGTCTTGCCCATAACCTGAATTACCAGCGTAATTTCATCGGTAATTAAAGCAGATGGATCGACAGTAGGCCAAGTTTGCGTATGCACCGATTCGCTGTTACCAATCAAATGCCACAGTTCATCAGCGATATGCGGCGAAAAAGGCGCTAACAGCAAAATTAAAGTGTTAATTCCCTCTGCATAAACAGGCGAATCCTTACATTTAGCATCAGCCAGCGCATTGTTCAATTTCATCATTTCCGAAACAGCAGTATTGAACTGATAATCGCCCTCCAAATCTTCTCGCACTTCCTTAATTGCAGTGTGAATCGCCCGCCGCAAATCCTTCTCAGCTTTGCTCAACACATCTTTCTCCCCCCCTTGTAGGGGCGGTGCCCCCGTGCCCGCCCAGGCTGGGGGGGGTGAAGCAAACTCTGTCACCAAGCGCCAAACGCGATTTAAAAAGCGGAATTGTCCTTCCACATCTGCGTCATCCCACTCCAAATCCTTCTCTGGCGGCGCTTTGAATAAAATAAACATTCGCGCCGTATCTACCCCATATTTCCCCATAACTTCCAAGGGGTCAACGCCGTTATATTTGGATTTTGACATCTTCTCATAAAAGACTTCTAAAGCTTCGCCAGTTTGCGGATCTTTGGGATTTGTTGGGTCTACATCTGCTGGGGGAACGTATTTGCCAGTAACGGGATTTTTGTAGGCCATTGCTTGCACCATGCCTTGAGTTAACAGGCGTTTAAATGGTTCGTCGCAGTCGATCAAACCCCGATCGCGCAAAACCTTTGTAAAGAACCGCGAATACAGCAAATGCAGGATTGCGTGTTCGATACCGCCGACATATTGGTCTACCGGCATCCAATCATTCGTCTTCGCCGTATCGAAAACTTGCTCTTGATTTTGAGCATCGGGATAGCGCAAGAAATACCACGATGAATCCATAAAAGTATCCATCGTATCTGTTTCGCGGTGCGCTGGAGTGCCGCAACTCGGACAAGCAACGTTTACCCATTCTGCCATTTTTGCCAAGGGCGAACCTTTGCCAGTAAATTGTACATTTTCCGGCAACAATACGGGTAAATCCGATTGCGGGACGGGGACTGTTCCGCAGTTGGGACAGTGAATTACTGGAATCGGAGCACCCCAATAACGCTGTCGAGAAATTAGCCAATCTCTCAAGCGATATTGCACTCGCGCTTTGCCACAACCAGAACTTTCGGCAGCTTCAATAATTGCGGATTTACCTTTAATTGAATCCATGCCGTTGAAGCTTTCGGAATTAATCATAATTCCGGGTTCGGTGTAAGCTTCCGTCAGCGGCAGCTCATCATCATCCACAATTACTATTTTAATTGGCAGTTGATATTGATTGGCAAATTTGAAATCTCGCGTGTCGTGGGCTGGTACTCCCATCACTGCGCCGGTGCCGTATTCGTACAGCACGTAATCGGCAATCCAAATCGGGATTTCTTCGCCGCTGAAAGGGTTGATTGCTTTGCCGCCTGTGGGGATGCCGCGCTTTGGTTTGTCTTCGGCGGTGCGATCGATCTCGCTTTGCAGTGCAACTTCTTTGATGAAGGTGTCTGCAGCAGCTTTTTGGTCTTCGGTGGTCACGCGCGCGGTTAACGGATGTTCTGGCGCTAAAACAAGGTAACTAACGCCATAAACTGTATCGGGGCGAGTGGTGAAAACGGCGATTTTTTCATCCATTCCCACAATCGGAAATTCCAAGTAAGCGCCGACTGATTTGCCAATCCAATTGGCTTGCATTAATTTGACTCTTTCGGGCCAATTTGGCAATTTGTCTAAGTCGTTTAATAACTGTTCGGCGTAATCGGTAATTTTGAGGAACCACTGCCGCAATAATTTGCGCTCGACTTTCGCGCCGGAACGCCAAGAACGACCTTCGTTGTCTACTTGTTCGTTGGCTAAGACTGTTTGGTCGATGGGATCCCAATTAACTGCTGCTTCTTTTTGATAAGCTAATCCTGCTTCTAAAAATTGCAAAAACAGCCACTGAGTCCACCGATAATAATCGGGAGAACAGGTTGTAACTTCTTTTGTCCAATCAAAGGAAATGCCCAGCCGCTGAAATAAGCCTTTCATTTGGGCAATATTTTCATAAGTCCATTTTGCGGGGGGAATTCCGCGTTCGATGGCTGCATTTTCTGCCGGCAAACCAAAAGCGTCCCATCCCATCGGATTGAGTACGCGATAGCCTTGCATTCGCTTGAGTCTGGCAATTACATCGATGATTGTGTAGTTGCGGACGTGGCCCATGTGCAGGTTTCCCGACGGGTAGGGGAACATGGATAAGGCATAAAATTTAGGCTTTTCGGTATCTTCTGGCATTTGGTCTAAGTTTTGCTCAGCCCATGTCTGCTGCCATTTTTCTTCTATGGATTGGGGGTTGTATCTGGACTCCACAACAATTTCTCCCTGTAGGATTTAGTAATGTTTGCTTGAATATTTTGGCACATTCAAGGGGCTGCGATTAGGATTTTTTTGAGCTCCAAGCATTTTGGCTCCAATCTCTGTATTATATATTGTAGTATATGTAATTTGAGCTGGGGGCGATCGACCAAATTTCCGATTCGCCGTTAAAAGAATAAGACTTACGCACGGGCGGTCAGAAACCGGGTTTTTACGAGAAGACCCGTTACAGTCAGCAAAATCGCAAAAAACCCGGTTTCTTTGGTCTTGATGCGTAATATCAAATCCGGTAGCATCGGAATTATAAAATCGAGTCAGATCAAATCCACGCTTCATAGTTCTGTATTCATCTCTCTCTTGTCTTCCTCTGTGTTCTCTGCGCCCTCTGCGGTTAAATCATT
>NZ_JBARVX010000151.1:0-4224 GCF_049646505.1 Microcoleus sp. | reverse complement strand
GCAAGAACAGGAGCAAAATAAGAGAGAACTGGAAAATCAAATTGCATCTTATGAAAGCGAACTGGCTCTTAAAGAACAGCAACAGCAAGAAACTGCTCAAACTTTAGAAGACGACTTGCAATTACTATGGCAAGAGTGGCAAGAAACGTCTCAGCGAGAATCTGAAGCAAAGCAGCGGAGTGAAGCGCTCAATCAGACAATAGCTGATTTGAAGCGCGATCGAGATTTAATACAACAGCAATCTCGTCAGCTAGAGCAGCAGCTAGAAATAATACCTAATATTAATGAACTGACCGCCGCACTAGAAGGAGCTAGGACAGAATTAGATCGGACTAAGGAAGAGTCAAGAAAGGGGGAAAATTATTATGTGGAAGAAATTGACAAGCTAGAAAAGGAAAAAGTTAAGTTAAACACCGAATTATGTTCATATAAAAAAGGCAAAACTGACTTTTTAGAAAAACGAAATAAGCAGTTAGAAAGCGCTCTTAGTGCAGCCCAAGAGAACACTAAAACATTAGAAAATATTATTGAAGATTTAAACGTTCGGCTTCAAAATCCGTCACAAAATTCCCATTCAGCTATACCTTGGTCTCAATTGCCAAGAATTTCAGGTAAACAAGCTATTAGGTCTTTAGAACGTTTGGAATTCAGGAGAGATAGGCCGCAAAATGGTAGTCACGTTTTTCTCAAACGGGTTCGGGTTGTACAGCAAATAGATAGTTGTAGTGTGCCATTCCATGATGAATTAGATTCTGGGACACTAGCTGGAAATCTTCGCCAAGCAAATGTCACCCTAGAGGAGTTTTTAGATAATTTATGATCGTGTTGAATCGGAAAAAACAATTTTAATGGAGTTTGATTAAAATGAAATTTGGGGCAATCAAGACACTAATTGCTAGTTCTATTCTTCTATCAATTTCATCTTTGTCATCTGCTCAAAGTAATCAAGAAAATTCTACAATTCTACCCACAGGAACTTACTACTCTCAAGGAACCATGTTCAATAATTCCCGGAGAGAAATTGCACATAAAAACAATAGAATCTGTATTAAGATTGTCAAGGGCCCTGCAAATCCTTACAAGGGAGTGGAAGATATCACAATTAGCAGCGTGTCTTTTCAAAAGGGGAAATTCTATATTGATGCTACCGGAGAAGAGTTAATCTTAGAAAAAAATGGAAAAGTAATAAATAGTGGTCGTGGTGGTGTATGGGAGTATAGAGGCACCTCACCAGATCCGAGGAGTCAACCTATACAGGCTCAAAAAATGGCAGAGTGTGTAGCGGCTCAAGGACGATATGTACAGAAGATGCAAGGAATATCCATCTCAGGAATCGATTTTCCCAAGCATTAACCACGATCAACATAGGTGGGGGTTGATGGGGGACTAGGCGCAAGCTAGGTTGAGCCTTTGTTCTGTGATGACTTGACGGATGTGGTTGAGTAGGGCTTCCCAAATTGCATCGGCGCTTTGGACTGGATACTTGAAATGTTCGAGGTCATACTGTACTATGATTTCTAGGGGTGCGAGAGTTTGCTGGTTTCGACAACTGGCAATTGTGGCGATCGTCTCTTGCTGCCATCTGGCAAATAGTCTGTAGCTGAAAAAGGAACTGCATTTTTGTCCTTTCTGGTTCAGATAGACGACTATTACTTGATGCTGTTTGGGATACACTTTGACTATGCGGTTGACGGGCATTCTCAGAGCTTCGGCTGCTTCTATTTTGGAGATTTGCCAGCGCTGGGGTTTGAGCCAACCGGAGGCTGTGAGGCTTTGACGGGTGTTGCGTGTTTTCTGTGTGCGTCTATTAGTCATTATTTTCTGACTGCTGGATCGCGAGGGATACTCAGATCCAGGACTACTAAATTTATACTTTTAACTTTATACTAAACTGACTTGTTTGTCAATGGTGGCAAGTCAAATAATAAACTATCGAATGATAATGATTTATGAACTGACCAGTTTACTTGTAGGTAAGGTCGAGTAGCTTTTAACTTGTGAACATCAAAAATAGACAAAAACTTAGTGAAATCATCAAAACTGCTCGTGGAACAATGAGTCAACGAGCGTTTGGTAAGCTTTTAGGCGTTTCTGCTACTGCTGTTCAACTTTGGGAAAGAGGCGATACGGTTCCCGATACTGAAAACTTGGGTAAGCTCGCAGCGAGAGCCGGCTATACTCTGGAAGAGTTTCTCAGCATTTTGGATGGCAATTCAGTCTCGCAACCACCAGAAATTAACGATATTGTCAAAAAAATTCAGTTTTTGCCTCTGAGTCAGGTGGCGCTAATTGGCAAAGCTGTAGCGGATAGATTCGCTGCATCGGCTGAGGCTGCTGGAGAATGAGTATTAGGCAAATTTATCTGTAAACTGGGAATTAACGATCTGTATTATATTGGCTGTGTTGGCTGCTTTTATAAAATCGTTTATTTTTTTAGGTACAAAAAAGTGATCGAAAAGTTATTGCAAGTTAACCCATTGACTTTACCATCTTTGCCTTTAACAGAAAAACAGAACTTACCGGGATTACCCGCTATTTATTTTGCCCTTGGAAATTCGGATGAAATTCTTTATATTGGTCGTTCTAAAAATTTGGCTGCTCGCTGGAATGCTCACCATCGCTATACCGAACTGAAAACGATAGGGAATGTTCGGATTGCATGGCTTCATTGTAGTGATGAATCATTGCTTTCGCAAATTGAAGAAGCACTGATTAAATCTTTTGTCCCTCCGTTAAACCGCACACCTAATCCCAATCCAAAGGTAACACCGAAAAATGAGAAAACGGAAAAACTAATTGAGGTTGTTAAATTAGCGCGGGGCTCGATGAGTCTGACTGCTTTTGGCAAGCTGTTGGGAGTTTCTGCTGCTTCTGTCTTGTATTGGGAAAAGGGGCAGGTACTTCCAGATACGAAAAATTTGACTCAGATTGCGACAAGAGCAGGCTTTACGATGGAAGAGCTCATGGCTCACCTCGAAGGCAAGCCGGTGCAGGAACCTGTCAATACCAACGATCTGCTCAAGAAAATTCAATGTATGCCGATTAGTGAGTTGGCAGTGATTGGTAGAGCCGTGATGGATAGACTCGCGGCGGCGGCTGAGTCTTCTGGGAAGTATGGTTGATGTAGATAGACCAGTTTTCTTGTAGGTTCGATCGCATAGCTTTTAAGTTGTGAACATCCAAAAGTGTCCAACCGATGTTCAAGCTGCAAATTTTAATTTTTATGGTGCTGCCCGATCGCCGATCGATACAATGATAGATATCCTAAATCTGTGTTGACGATGAACGTTATTCTTGCCATACCAGAAGAGCTGCAAATCTATATTGATGCTCAAATTCAGTCAGGGGCTTATGCCAGTGCGGTAGAATATTTTCTAGATTTGGTGCAGCAAGATCGGCAGCGAAAACAGGCACAAGCCAAACTAGAAGGTTTACTGCAAGAGGGTTTAGACTCGGAGGGAGAACCAGTGACGCCTGCTTACTGGCAGAATTTGCGGGCATCTCTTTTGGGTGGCGATTCACAACCAGTATGAGCGATCGATTAATTGTCAAAAATCGTGCCACACAGGATCTCAGACAACAGGCAAACTATATTCTGGTCAATGGAAATGCTCGTGCTGCGGAGCGATTTCTGGAGTTAGCCGAAGCCACTTTTGCACAATTAGCGACGATACCGGGAATGGGAAAAGTCGTGCGATTGGTTTCTTCTCGGATGGGGGAGATTCGTCAGTGGCGAATTAAGGATTTTCCAGATTATCTAATTTTTTACCGGATTCAAGACGATCGGGTGGAGGTTCTCCGTGTTTTGCATGGTGCTAGGGATTTGGAAGATATTTTGTCTAATCTTGATGAAGAAGTTTAAGGAGTTCATAAGATGTGTTCGATCGCCGATCGATACAGGAATACGCCTTAACTAAATGCGATCGCCCTATCCCTGACTCAATATGTCTAAAAACTCTCGGACAACGCGATCGGGTTCTTGACTGCACCTGCGGGCCTCGCAATAGTGGATGGTGAAGATGCCGTGGGATGCAAAGATGCGATCGCGCGTTTCATCCTTTTCTGTGTCGGGATGCCATATTTCCAGAATACCCCATTTGCCTTGGTGGAAAATGAGAAAATCTGGTTCTTGGTTTTGTCGGCCGGAGGGTGTGGTGAGGCGGGCTTTGGAGTTGGGGAAGAAAAGGACGGAAGTGCGATCGAGCGCTTCGGCAATTTTTACTT
>NZ_JBARVX010000150.1:0-2382 GCF_049646505.1 Microcoleus sp. | reverse complement strand
TGGGCATTTTGAAAACCAGCCAACCTTCCAGCAATTCTACAGAGTCATCATCGGTGAGAATGCCAGCTTGAATTATCGCATGATACTGCTCGATTCTCAAGCGCAAAATCAGATCGTTCGGAATTGCTGCTACACTTTCGACGGGCGGCATAACTGTATGGGCTAGTTGATTATTGTCTTATTTTACTGTTTATTTAACGAACCGCGAAGGCGCGAAGGACGCAAAGTAAGAAAGAAGAAGAAGAGGAAGAAGGTAATTTCATAATATATCTACTTTGTGGTGATTACGCGCCATGCAATGAAAGCTGTAAAACCTAGATAACCAAACACGGCTATCCAGTCTAGCCAATTATCGGAAGTTATCAAAAAAATATCGTTCACGACCACCGTTCACCTGATTATTAATTACAGAAATTATACCAAATCCAGGTTAGTTATCCCCATCTCTCTCTCTTCTGGATACTCTGCGTACTCTGCGTCCTCTGCGGTTAAATCATTCCGATGGAACCGCTATTGAGATGACTGGCTTTTTGGGAAAATTATATTAAATTTTGTTAAGAGATGCCGTATGCTTCCTCAAGAAATCTAACAGTGCTTCCGCCTGTGGGGATGGCTGTAAACTGGCGTAAGAATAGCGATACAAACCTCTGCAAATCAGAGATAACCGCGTTGGGAAATCAAGGACTGATGGGATATCGACAATCACATCATCAACTGGTGGAATATCCCCTCGCTGACAATATACGGCATAGCTAATTCGAGGCGATTTAGCCCGACTGCTACTGCGGCTTCCCCAGTGAAAAACGTATTGATCCCAGCACGATAGAGTACCAGCTTGTGTAGGTAAAGCGCGGATATCTTCCAAGGCAAATTTAGTAGCTTTTGTCTGGAGATTTTTGATAGCTTCCGCATACTCTGGATCGCGGTTTGCCGGAATCATGTACATACATGAATTGAGGGGATTGGCCTCAGTAATTGTCACCCAGAGAGTAAGCACTGTCGGCATACCGTTGGAGTCTATAGTATTTTCGTACTCGGCGTCGCGGTGAGGCTCAAATCCTTTGCCGCTGTCAGAAGTTTCTATGTAATAAACCCAAAAATTGGGAACTAGCTTGTAGCCGTTTCCCAAAATTCCTGTCAATGTTGAGTTAAAGTAACCAAATACTTGATAGAAGATATCGTAGACGAGGGCAAACATTGTCGGAAACCCTGCTTTTCGGACATTTTCTATACAGTCGCGCATCTGGTGAATAGTAGCAGCAGGTATGACGCTAGGTGTTTGGAAATAGCCTTCTTCTCGCAGTTGCAGCCTGTACTCGTCAATTTCTGCTTTTTGGATTCCCGAAACTTCGGAAAAGCCTTCAAATGGTCGATCGGAAATAGTTGAATTGGGGTTGAGATCCCGCCAGTAGTTAATATCTTCTGCTTGTGGCAGAAGTGGAATTAATTTATCTAAGTCAAGAGACTTTCTCAGAGTCACGGTTTCTTCAGTCATGGCCCCTATTTTACCTTGATACTGCACAGGGGAAAGCCGGATCGCTCTTTTGCGATATTTGTGCTGCTCTTTCACCCTACTGCTGATTCTACGTCATTAACGAGCTAAAATCTACAATTAATTAACTCCCCAATTAGTTTTAAAATATTGTCGGTACAGTTCGCACCTCGGCACGCACTCGTTACCATGCAATTTCACCAACCCCAAACTGTCTAATTTAAACGCCTGCATCGCCTTTAATTGCACCGGAGAATCCGCCGCCACAATCTCTCTCATCCCCTGCGCCAACTCTGGATATTCTTCTAAATTCCACAACTGCCGGCGCAAATGGTCGCTGTAAATTCCCCCATCTGCGATCGCAGTTTCTTTTAATTCATCAAGGGTCAAATCCGATCGCGAAATGTGATATAATGCAACTCGCACTAAATACGGATGACCGCCGATTATTGCTGTCAGTTGCTCAACTTCTGCATCCGACCAATTTAAGTTGTGACGCGCGGCTAAATCTTGGATTTGCAGGTGGTTGAATTCCGGTAAATCTACGGGCAGTCCCACGTTGAAAGGCGATTGATTGATGTTCATCGGAATGTAAACTTCGGTGGAATGAACTACAATTAATCGCAGTTTTTTCCAGATGTCGCGCCGTTTTGATTCTTCGTGCCACGCCCGCAACAGTCCTAAAAAGTCTTCGGCAATATCTGGATATTGGAAAACGCGATCGATCTCGTCTAATCCTAAAATTAAAGGACTGTCGATTTGTGGCAAAATATATTTTTCAAAGTAATCTTTGCAGTTGACTTTGCTGCCAAAAATTTCGTCCCAATAATCGTCTAATTGATTGGCTAAGTGCAACTCGCGCCCAACGTAGGCGCAAAACCATTTTAAGA
>NZ_JBARVX010000149.1:0-1786 GCF_049646505.1 Microcoleus sp. | reverse complement strand
GAGTATGACCTCGGTATTTAATGATATGAATACTCTTGACCAAGTGCTAGAAACTGCTTTAAAACTAACCTACGAACAGCAGGAAATGTTGATTAAAATTCTCCAAAACCGCCACCGCGAAAGTCGCCGTGCAGAAATAGCTGCGGATGCCCGCGGAGGCCAGCGCCACCTCATATGAGAGCTCGAAATGCTATATCTCTCTCTCAGCGATCTCTGCGTTCTCTGCGGTTCATTAATTCCTATAATCCAATTATTTCCCATCCAATCTCGGCACGCCTTCTAAAAAAGGGCCGCTCAACATTAATTCAGTGATCCTATCTAACTTGCCGCTGATTGGCAATTTTTTATCGGTTTGAAATCGCTCGATATCTGCTGTTAAATCCCCAGAATTATATCCTAATTTAGTCAAATAATCGATCGCCTGTTTGTCACTTAACAAGATATCGGCAGACCGAAAAATCGGCACGTATTCATTCCGCCAAACTAAGGCAAAAGTTGCTCTGTCTAAATAGAAAATCTTGCCTCTCGAAGGGTCTCCAATGGCTGCTACGCTGTCATTCATTCCTAGCAAAGCTACTGCGTGCGGTAGCTTGCGCGGGCCGTCAAACAGCCAAACTGCTAGCACTCCTGGGCGATTAATTTGCTGGATTTGCTCCCAACTCGGCGACAGCTCGATCGCATTTACACCCAACCCCCTCGCTGCTACAATCAACTGCGGCATCGAAGTGCCCAAACGACTCGTACCCGCCAAACGCGCTACACTCGATTCCGTCGCATCCATTCCCCAACGTCTCAAAACTGTTGCTAGCGCCGCCGGCGCACAACTGCTGTTAGAAGTTTGCCGAAATACGCCGTTTGGTTGCAAATTATCAACTAAATCATCATAAATTGGTGCGAGAAAATAAGCCTCAGCGCTGGTAAATCCGCCCAATCCCAACAAGCAAATTAAAATTACTGCGATTACTTGCGATCGCCCTGTCAGCCAACTTATACTAAACCCAATACCGCAGACTCCCATCAGCATTACTCTGAGCAAAGTCCAAGTAACCTGCATCCCGTGCACGCGCCACTCGACCGGCAAAGCTGGTATTTGCGGCAGATTTAGAGCCAGGAGCAGCAAAGCAATATAAAAACCCAAAAACAGCAGGGCGATCGAATTTCTGCCCTTAAACAAATCGTTAGCGGTCACTCCCGATCGCACTAACAGCTTTCCAAAGCGCATTCCCCAGACAAACAGCACCGAACCTAGCACCAGCGTCACAAGTATTTCCATAAGTTCAGAATTTGGTTGCTCAACTAGGTTTTAACATTTATCCGAGCTAAATTAAAGTTATAATCTGCAAAGCGCTGATTCGCGATCGATCAAAGCTCGCCAGACAGTAAATATTCAGGAAAAATTATGCCAGCAACAGCCGCTAACGATGTAGACGTAGCAGACCAATATTGGCACTACCTAGAAATATCGAAGGTTGCAACTATATTAGAAACCAACCCAGACAAAGGCTTAGAACCAGCAGAAGCAGCCAGCCGCCAACAAAAATTCGGTTTCAACGAATTAGTAGTAAAAGCTGGAAAACCAGTCTGGTTAAAATTCCTCCTGCAATTCAACCAACCTTTATTAATCATCTTGCTGAGTGCGGGTTTAATCAAAGCAGCAATTGGGGAATGGCTCAACGCCAGCGTAATTTTGGGCGTGACAACCATCAACGCTACTATCAGCTTCATCCAAGAAACGAGGGCAGAGAAAAAAATCGCAGCCATCGCCCAAGCAGTCAGCACAGAAGCC
>NZ_JBARVX010000148.1:0-3099 GCF_049646505.1 Microcoleus sp. | reverse complement strand
TAATTTTGTATAATATATTCTACCACAATACAGCATGAAAACTGATTGGATTGGATATCACCAGGACAAAGACCAATTAAGAACAGAAATTTGGTCTTTGCTGAAGCAGCAAGCTGCATCTATTGGCGATTCCTTTGGTCATATTCCCAACTTTGTTAATGCTGACATGGCGGCAGAAAACTTGGCAAATTTACCAATTTGGCAACAAGCAAAAACAATTAAGTGCAATCCAGATGCGGCACAAATTCCGGTGCGAATGCGCGCTTTGCAAGACGGAAAACGCCTGTATATGGCAGTACCGCGATTGACAGACGATCGCTGTTTTGTTGAGTTGACTGCTGCGGATTTGCAGAGACAAAATGTATCTATTGCTGAAAGTGCTATCGCCCGCAAAGCACTTGCTTGCGGCAAATTAGTAAGTTTTGCAGAAATGGAACCAATTGATTTAGTAATAGTCGGCTGTGTAGCGGCGGGGCGCAGCGGTGGAAGAACCGGAAAAGGTGCAGGATTTGCCGATTTGGAATTGGCGATGTTGACAGAATTCGGATTAGTACAAATCGATACGCCAATTGTAACAACAGTGCATCCTTTGCAAGTAGTCGCAGATTCGCGTTTGCCAATGCAGCCTCACGATTGGCCGCTGAATTGGATTGTGACTGCTGGTGAGGTAATTGAGACTAATACAAGTTATCCGCGTCCGACTGGGTTAAATTGGGATAGCGTGCGATCGGAACAGTTGGCACAAATTCCGATTTTGCGAAAGTTGAGAGAGCAAGACTAGATAACGAGTTTCTGTGCTAAAATTGTCTAAATTTTACTATTGTAGAATATGAAAGTTATTTTGGGCGACATCACAAAACTCGAAGTTGATGCGATCGTGAATGCTGCAAATAGCAGCTTACTGGGTGGTGGTGGAGTAGATGGAGCAATACACAGAGCAGCAGGATCGGAACTTTTTGAAGAATGCCGATTACTTGGAGGATGTAAGACTGGAGATGCTAAACTAACCAAGGGATATAAATTGCCTGCACGCTTCGTCATCCACGCAGTAGGGCCAGTATGGCGGAAGGGTAATGATGGAGAACCGGAACTCTTAGCCGAGTGTTACCGTAAGTGTATGCAAATTGCCGCAGAACGAGAGTTTGAGAGTTTGGCATTTCCTTGCATTAGCACCGGCATTTACAGCTTTCCTAAAGCTCTAGCAGGTGAGATTGCAGTGAAGGTATGCTCGGAATATATACAAAATAATGGTGGTTCTCCAAAAGTAATTTTTTGCTGTTTCGATCAAGAGAATTATGAGATTTATGAGAGAATTATATCTAAATACAACCGTAAAAAATCTCTCTAAAACTTCGTCTGACGCACTCTACAAGTTTAGGATTTACTCATTTTATCTTAAGGTAAAAGAGAATTCACAGCGATCGCCCCAATTTCTATTCCTTCAATAATAATCGGTATAACAGCCGATCGCCCGAAATCCAACCTTTGACTGTAATCTGGCTGCTCAACTTCAACAAGAGGTTGAGAGTACACCTCAACCAGTCCTTCCACAAGATTCACAATCCAATAAATTGCAATTCCAGCGCGGGCATAAATCCGTTTTTTTACAGTTCGATCGCGCTGAAGCGTCGTATCTGATACTTCAATAATCAGGGCAATATCTTCAGCCCCCGGATGCCGATCGAGATATTGTCGCGTATCCCCTCGGACAACCACTATATCAGGTTCGGGTTCGCTGTTGGATAGGGTGATCGGTTCTTGGGAATCAACATACCACCCCGCAGGTAAAATATTCTCTAAAGCTGTTCTGACAAGACGAGTTGTGACTCGATGCGGTGGATTTTTGGGCATTTTGAAAACCAGCCAACCTTCCAGCAATTCTACAGAGTCATCATCCGTGAGAATGCCAGCTTGAATTATCGCATGATACTGCTCGATGCTCAAGCGTAAAATCAGATCGTTCGGAATTGCTGCAACACTTTCGACGGGCGGCATAACTGTATGGGCGAGTTGATTATTGTCTTATTTTACCGTTTTTTTAACGAACCGCGAAGGCGCTAAGGACGCGAAGTAAGAAAGAAGAAGAAGAAGAAGAAGAAGAAGATAATTTCATAATACATCTACTTTGTGGTGATTACGCGCCATGCAATGAAAGCTGTAAAAGCTAGATAACCAAACACGGTTATCCAATCTAGCCAATTATCGGATGTTATCAAAAAAATATCGTTCACGGGCAGTGTTCACCTAATTATTATTTAGTCCGCGCAGGCGGAATTTGTTTGACAAGGAGCGGTTTCAACCGCCGATATATCTGCAACTCTATATTTTACCCGATCGCGCTTAAGTGCGATCGAAAATATTGGCGGTACAATTCACACCTCGGCACACACTCGTTACCCTGCAACTTCACCAACCCCAAACTATCCAATTTAAACGCCTGCATCGACTTTAATTGAACAGGAATGTCCGCCACTGCAATCTCTCTCATTCCCTCCGCCAACTCTGGATATTCTTCTAAATTCCACAATTGGCGGCGCAAATGGTCGCTATAAATTCCCGCATCGCTGGTAGCAGTTTCTTTTAATTCATCAAGGGTCAAATCCGATCGCGAAATGTGATATAATGCAACTCGCACTAGATAAGGATGTCCGCCGACAATTGCTGTCAACTCCTCAACTTCTGCATCCGACCAATTTAAATTGTGACGCGCAGCTAAATCTTGGATTTGCAGGTGGTTGAATTCCGGTAAATCTACGGGCAGTCCCACGTTGAAAGGCGATTGATTGATGTTCATCGGGATGTAAACTTCGGTGGAGTGAACTACAATTAATCGCAGTTTTTTCCAGATGTCGCGCCGTTTTGATTCTTCGTGCCACGCCCGCAGCAGTCCTAAAAAGTCTTCCGCAATATCTGGATATTGGAAAACGCGATCGATCTCGTCTAATCCTAAAATTAAAGGACTGTCGATTTGCGGCAAAATATATTTTTCAAAGTAATCTTTGCAGTTGACTTTGCTGCCAAAAATTTCGTCCCAATAATCGTCTAATTGATTGGCTAAGTGCAACTCGCGCCCAACGTAGGCGCAAAACCATTTTAAGA
>NZ_JBARVX010000147.1:0-11880 GCF_049646505.1 Microcoleus sp. | reverse complement strand
GAAGTTAAAACAATGTATTGAGGGCGGGAGCGATCGATAAATCCCTCTTCTTCGAGCTTCGCCATCAGCCGCGTCACCGTGATCCGCGTAATCCCCAGAGATTCGGAAATCTCCTGGTGAGTCAATCTCAAATCAATTAACAGTCCTTGTGCGACTTGGCGACCAAATTTTTTACCTAACAAAACCAATAGTTGCAGCAGTCGATCGCGCAGAGATTCGCTGCGGAGCATACAGAAAAATGCTTGAGTTTGCTGGATGTGTTGGAAAATTTCATCTAAGGACCGATCGCACAAATTGGCAGGAATGTAGCTCATTTCTACATGACTTTTGCACTCGATTTGATAAGGTTGGACTCCTGAGAGCGGCTGACCCACCGCGTCTCCAACTCCCCAATATCCCAGCGTGATTGCTGTCCCCCGGTCGCTCCAAGTCACGGTTCGGACAGCTCCCCGTTCTATTCGCAGCAAGCCTTTAGACGGCACCGGCACTAACTGGCGGGGGCTGAAAGTCTGGTGTCTGAAACTAGCGTACAAGCCTGGAGTGTAGGTGGAAAGAGTCATGGGATTTACCGCTACTTTGAATACAATATTGAGTCTAAATTAATTGATAAAATATGTCAATTAGTCTCCGGCAATTACGCAAAAAAATCAAAGAAATCGGGTTGTTCGCGCTGGCGAGCCAGCCCTCGGAATTTTTGCCGGCACCGCTGCTGGGGAGGCTGCGCCCCAAAATCTTTGTGCCTGCTGCAGGAGAGGTTTCTGAACTTGACCAAGAATTTCTTGAGATTCAAGGTTCTGCAGGAAGTTATTGATAATAATTTGGGCTTGTTGATTCTCAAACGCCAAGCCCGATCGCCCGCAAAACCAAGTGTTAGCATCAGTGCGGATCGCGCGATCGAGCATGACAGGCGGCGGAGTCTCCGGGGTAAGCTAATCAGACGCACCAACCGTGTGATGCTCGGTATTCTCTGTTCCGTAGTTGGTTCTTATTTGATCGTGCAACGCATGGGATTGTTAGGAGACATGATTGCTCATGCAGTATTGCCGGGATTGGCGATCGCCTTTTATTTAGGCATTGATATCTTTATAGGAGCATTTATTTCCGGGACGTTCAGCACCTTAATCATTGGTTGGATTCAATCGCAGTCCCGCGTCAAAGTCGATGTCGCAATGGCGCTTGTTTTTTCCGGTTTTTTAGCATTAGTAATCATGCTAATTACGCTACTAAAAAGTAAGCTAGATTTACATCATTTCTTGTTTGGAGATATCTTAGGAGTGACAGTTGACGATGTGTGGCGGACTTTAGGGATTTCCATATTTGTCCTAATTTTTGTCAAAGTTTTTTATAAAGAACTGCTATTCTACACCTTTAACCCCCTCGGCGCACAAGCAATAGGATTGCCAGTGAATTTAATTCACGTCGGGTTAATTTCAGCAATTACCCTCACTATTATTGCCAGTATGCAAGCAGTAGGCGTTGTGCTAGTAGTTTCCCTGCTGATTGGGCCGAGTATCACTGGCTATTTATTGGTTAAAGAATTGCACCAGATGATGGGATTGGGGGCAATTATCGGTGTAATTAGCAGTGGATCGGGGATGTATATTAGTTATTACTTAAATGTGCCTTCTGGTGCAACAATTGTGTTAGTTGTGACTGGGTTATTTCTAGTAGCATTACTCTTTAGTCCGTCTCAGGGAATTTTGACTCGGCCGTCCATGTCGAGTCGTAGGAGCAAGATTTTGCAGCAGTTGAAACAACTGGGGCGCTAAGATTATAGCAGAATAGCAAAAGTTAAGACTTGCTGACATCTTGTACCATTGACAAGAACGGGCTCTTCGGCCCGTTCCACAATATAGCAGTCCTTGCAGGAGTCGTAAAGTTTTTTACCCCACCCCAACCCTCCCCTTATTAAGGGGAGGGAGTAAGAAATTCACAAATGATTTAGGATTGCTATATCTAAATTATCTTGTGGAAATTGTCTTGTGGAACAGGCCGGAAAGCCTGTTCCTGAAATATCTAAATTATCTTGTGGAAATTGTCTTGTGGAACAGGCCGGAAAGCCTGTTCCTAAAAGCGCTTAAAAAAATTCCCTTATTTCAACATCAAAGCAACTTCCTTAGCAAAATAAGTCAAAATCAAATCAGCACCAGCTCGTTTAATACTCGTCAAACTCTCCAGAATTATCCGCTTTTCATCAATCCAACCCAACTTTCCAGCAGCTTTGATCATTGCGTATTCGCCACTGACATTATAAGCAGCTACGGGCAAATTAGTTGCTTCTCGCACTTGGCAGATAATATCGAGATAGGCTAAAGCAGGTTTTACCATCACAATATCTGCACCTTCTGCAATATCCAAAGCAACTTCTTTCAGTGCTTCTCGTGCATTAGCGGCATCCATTTGATAAGTCTTTTTGTCTCCAAACTTTGGGGCAGAATCGAGGGCATCCCGAAACGGGCCGTAATAAGCAGAGGCATATTTTGCGGAATAAGCCAGGATTGCTGTATCGATGTATCCTGCTGCATCTAAAGCTTTGCGAATTGCGCCGATTCTGCCGTCCATCATGTCGGAAGGTGCTACCATATCTGCACCAGCAGCGGCTTGAGAAACGGCCATTTTTACTAATACTTCTACAGTTGGATCGTTGAGAATTTTACCATTTTCGTCAACTAAACCGTCGTGTCCGTGTGAAGTGAAAGGATCGAGAGCAACATCCGTAATTACTACTATTTCTGGAATGTTTTGTTTGATGGCTTTGACTGTTTGTTGCACCAATCCCTCTGGGTTGTAGCTTTCGGTTCCGGTGTCGTCTTTTTTGGTTTCTGAGATTACTGGAAAAAGGGCGATCGCACATATCCCCAACTCCCAACATTCGGCTATTTCTTTTAGCAATAAATCCAAGGAATAGCGATAACAACCAGGCATGGAAGCAATCTCAACTTTTTGCCCCTCTCCTTCCATCACAAACATGGGATAGATGAGGTCGTCAACAGTCAGGTGATTTTCCCGTACCATGCGCCGCAAAGCTGTTGTACGGCGGAGGCGGCGGGGACGGATGGTTGTGAGGGAGGGATTGCGATCGTTTGGAGTGGGAATGGCGGACTCGACGTTATTTGCGGATGACATAGGAACTGGATCTGCAATAATGATAATCATTATTATTGCATGACCACCGCCCAAATCTATATTTATACGTGTTTAAGTCCTAATTTAACTGGCGAAACCGCAGCCCTAGACTTAATTAAAGCTGGTACAATGCGGGAAGTTGCCATCCTTGCACCGGAAAGATTTCGACCTACAGGCCCTACTTGCAAAGCGGCTAAACCACCCATAATAAATAACTCGCATCCCGGCCAACGCAAATACTCGTCTAAAACAGGCAATCCTTTAACTATTTTAGTTGGATAAGTTGCTAAAATTTCTGTCAGCAATGGTTCGGCTGTTACATCTAATTTTGTTCCCGTTGCTAACCAAATTCTATCAACGAATAGCTGTCTTCCATCCTGACAGTAAACAGTCCATTGATTCCGATCCCATTTGACATTAAGAATTTGACATTTTGGGTGAAATTCGATGCTCAAATCCCGCGACATTCGACGTAATTGTACCATGATTTTAGGAGTCATAGAGCCACCGTTGCGAGCTTGTTGAATCATCTCCCATTTTTTTTCCCAGTCGGGTTCATTTTCAAAATTTTTGAGATATTTTGGCCCTAACCAACCCGGTTCGGCATCAAATAATTTTTCTTGCAACTGTCGTCTTGACATTAATATTACTTGGGCCCCCCGCCCGATCGCGCCTACTGCTAAATGTCCGCTAGTTAAACCGCCTCCAACGATTAAAATCCTTTCTCCCTGTAACTTTAATCCCCGCAAATCAACTTGATGGGAATGGCAAAGTTTGTCTGGCGGATAGGGTGTTTGAATTTGATTTGTCCACTCCGGTAGTTGGGGTTTACCGCCACCTGTGGCGATCGCAACACGACGCGCAATTGCACTTTCTCCATCCTCAAACCAAAGCCGAAAACTACCCCGCAGCGGTTCAATGCGAGTTATTTTTGCCTTGATGACGCGATCGCCCAATTTCCATCTCTCAACTACATCGCCACAAAATTCCTCAAACAGCCGACTCCCTGGCAAATCGTAAGGCGCAAACAACTCGTTAGGGCGAGATTCGGCAAACCGCCGCAACTCAAAAGGATTGGGATCGGGATGGTGAACCGCAGGCGATCGCAAGTGTGGAATTTCCAAAGCTGCAAACTGCCTCTGCCACTGAGTTAGCCAGCTACCACTGGGGTCAAAAACCCAAAATTTGCCCCGCTTCTTCTGGCATTTTTGCAGCAAATGAGTAACCAGGGTTAAAGCGTGAGGGCCCGCCCCGACTACCGCTAAATCGATTTGCGATGGCGTAACACTGGTGATTTCCATAGAAAATTCTAGCTGTGATAATGATAATTGTTATCATAGCATTCTGGTTCGATCGCGATCGAGCCCAAATCCGACAACCAGAATGGAAGTAACAGTAGATATTATTTCTGGGGAAGAGACAGTATTAACCTTTATTTTAAGAAAAGTCCGGCTAATTACAGATGTTTGAAGGGTGCATCTCAGTCCTTTATTATTAAACTTTAAAGCTTCAATCCACAAATATTTTTGATCCATATTCAGTTTACAGGAGTTGTATTTCCTCAAGTAAGATTTTTTACCGCAGAGAGCGCAGAGGGCGCAGAGGGAGGAAAGGGAAAGAGAGAAACATGGTAATCCAATATGACTCTCTTTTCTGTGTTCAGCCTGCAAAGATGCAAGTTTTTGCAGATAATTTTAGCTAGTGAAAGCTTGATTTGTTCGCGATTAAACTCATAAATTCTTGACGGGTTCTAGCATCTTCAGCAAACACGCCACGCATTGCTGAAGTCGCAGTCCAAGAACCTGGTTTTTGTACGCCACGCATTACCATACACATATGAGTTGCTTCGATAACAACTGCTACACCTTGAGGTTTTAGTAATCCTTGAAGTGCATCCGCAATTTGTGCAGTTAAGCGTTCTTGCACTTGCAATCTGCGCCCGTACATTTCACAAATTCGAGCAATTTTTGACAAGCCAATTACTTTTCCATTGGGAATGTAAGCAACGTGTGCTTTGCCAATAATTGGCAGAATGTGATGTTCGCAGGAACTGAAAATATCAATGTCCCGCACTAATACCATTTCGTTAGCATTTTCTGTGAACACCGCTCCGTTGAGCAGTTCGTCGAGAGATTGACGATAACCTCCAGTTAGAAACTGCAAGGCTTTGACAACTCGTTTCGGTGTATCTCGCAACCCTTCACGGTCTGGGTCTTCTCCCAATCCTAGCAGCAATGTACGCACTGCTTGTCTCATTTCTTCATCTGAGACAGGGGGTTGAGATTGGGTAGGAATTGATGACACTACACCATTTGGAGAAGTCAGTTCTGGACGAGTAGATAAAGTCATGCTTGCAGTTTGTGAAAATGAATGTTTAACAGTGGGTGTGGACTTTTAGTTGCTACCTGATTATAACAAAATTTACAAAATGCAACATTAAAATATTTAGATTTATTTTGATGAGTTTTATGGATAAAGATGCAAAACTTACCATTGGTATTTACACGATTTTTGCTGTTCAAAAATCGCAACTACTAACGGCGGAATTAAATATAAATCTCCCAACAAGCTTGTATTGAACAGGCAGGATGCCTGTTCCACAGGAAATATGGTCGAGGCCTAATGTAAAATGTGTGGGCTAAAACCCTGGACGTGATGCTTAGATTGACAAAATATTAAACTAAGCAACTGTTAAGTTGTTCTCGAATTTGAGCGGTATCTAATTTGCGGCCGATGACTACAAGTTGATTTTTAGGTGGGGTCAACCATTCGGAAGCATTTAGTTCATAGCGCGCGCCGCTAAGTTGAAAAATGTGTCTCATCGGACTCTCTTCAAACCAGAGAATGCCTTTTGCCCGAAATACATCAAAGGGCATTTCTTCGGTGATAAATTCTTGAAATTTTTGGAGATCAAAAGGTCGATCGCTCTGAAATGATAGCGAAACAAATCCATCATTATCTAAGTGATGGGACTGATGTCCGTGATGGTGATGTTCGTGATGATGCTCGTGATGTTTGTGTTCGTGTTCGTGTTCGTGATGCTCGTGTTTTTCCTCTGTTTCAAAACTATCGAAAAGTTCTGCTTGCGTTAAACCTACACCCAAAATTAAGGGTAAAGGAACTTCACCATATCGAGAGTGTAAAATTCTCGCTCCTTCCTTGACTGTGCGAATGTAAGCTTCTAACTCTTCTACTTTTTTTGAAGGAGCTAAATCGGTTTTGTTCATCAGCACGATATCTGCAAATGCTACTTGTTTTAAAGCTGCTTCGCTGTCAAAATGATCGGTGGTGAATGTTTCGCTATCGACTACGGTGAGTACAGAATCTAGACTGGTTAAGTCCCGTAATTCCGTGCCAAGAAATGTCAATATAATCGGCAACGGATCGGCAACTCCGGTGGTTTCAATCACCATGCAGTCGATGCGGTCTTCCCGTTCTAAAACTCGGTATACGGCATCGACTAAGCCTTCGTTGATGGTACAACAAATACAGCCGTTGCTCAGTTCTACCATGTCATCTTCGGTAGAAACTAAAAGCTGTGAATCGATGTTGATATCGCCAAATTCGTTAACTAAAACTGCTACTTTTAAATCTTGGCGGTTTTTGAGAATTTGATTGAGTAAAGTCGTTTTTCCGCTGCCGAGAAAGCCGGTAATTATGGTTACTGGCATTCCTCTTTTGGGAAAATCGGAAACTAAATCTGGGGTTTGTATAGTGAGATTAGTCATTGTCCCTCATTGATTAATTGTAGAGGCCCTGCTGTCAATTTGGAACACTGCTAAGCATCCCAAGGTAATTGTCGTTAGCGCAGCCCGCCCCTACGGGGGCTACGCCAACGAAGAGGATCGCACTTGATAGCTGAAACACAGGTAATACGGGCGATCGCACCCAACCAAGCATGATAATCATTCTCATCATATCTAAGATGTTCTTTACGCGCAAGTCCTAGAATTAATGCACTATGATTGAAAGCCCTTTTTCGATCCATAATGCACTGTCTTAAATTGGACGCGATCGCTGTCAGGATTATAGAGAGTATAGGTTGCTACTCCAGGTTTGCGGCCGACATTGCCGACTCCGATCGCCCTTCGTGCAGTTGCAGACACGGTTCCAGGTGGCTCCTGAGAGTCCAAAGTCTGTACCCAGTTATTGATCGTACTTGGCTGTAATTGATACTCAAATGCTAAGCCCGATCGCCCGCAGAACAAATTATTTGCATCAGCACGGATTGTGCGATCGAGCATCACAGGCGGCGGAGTCTCCGGGGTAAGCTCATCAGACGCGCCAACCGTACTCCCATGTATCAACAAACAATCCAATTCATGAAAACCAAAATTCAAAGAGCGCAACCACTCTACAGTTTTGCGACTCACAGAATCCCAGAGCAACTTAATCGTATCTCCACCGTATTTTTCTCGCAATTCTGTCGCATCAGAGCTAGAACCTATTCCGTATAAGTTAAAACACTGTTCTTCCCACCACCCGATACAGATTTGAGGTGCTATTTCTCCTCGTTTGGGCGATCGGACTCGCTGAACTAATTTTTCGCACTCAGGAGTCGGCCCGACTAAATCGCCCAATATATACAATTCGTCAACACGAATTCTTAGGCGTTTTATGTCAGCTAGTACAGCTTCATAAGCAGCTAGATTTCCTTCGATTCCACTTAATATTGCCCAGTTTTTCATGTGTTTCAATTGTTGATTATATGGTGCGCGGGCAGGATGCCCACCCCACAAGAAATACACTCTTTCAAGAAATACACTCTTTGTGGAACAGGCATCTTGCCTGTTCTTAACAATAGTGCAATATATGAGTTTGATCGGATATATTACACCAAGATTAAAAAATTGTAGGGGCGGGTTTTACCAACCATAATCGCCAAAAACCAACAATCTCATAAACCCGCCCCACCCAACGGTAAATCACAATCTACCTCTTTATTGAACAGTCAACAGTTAACTGTCAACTGTCAACTACCAACTGTTTATCTACCTCTCACAAACATGAGTAGGATCGTCAGCTCTTTCGGCATATTCCAAACCCCTAGCTAAACGCCAAGCAAAAATCGGCGGCAAACCTTTTTCAATAATTGCAGCGCAAGTAGCCTGATAGTCATATTCGACTTCTCGCAATATCACCTGTTGAGCGTCAACATCATAAATAACGTAAGTAGCATTCGGCCTCCCGTGGCGCGGTTCTCCCACGGAACCAACATTCACAATTCGCTTTAAAGGAGCAGTAAAACTTAAATTTTTCCCCCCATCAATACTCGGCCCGCTGACTCGAACCTCCATATTTCCAGCATCTAAAGTGCGAACATAGGGTACATGAGTGTGACCGCAAAACAGCACATCAGCACTCGCAGAAAATACCCGCTCTAAGGCAGAAAAAGCATCCATTGTCGGCAGTAAATATTCATGATTGCTGTGGGGGCTACCGTGAACGAAACACATATTGTCTTCCCGCAAACTGTGCGGCAAAGTAGCTAAGTATTGTCGCGTTTCTGGGAAGATTTGACTGTTGGTCCATTCGTGGGCTAACTTGCCTCTTTTTTCGGCTAAAACTGAGGGATAGCTGCATTCGCAGGAGTTCAAACCTTCGACAATATCTTCGTCCCAACACCCGACGCAGGTGGGAATGTCGAGCGATCGAATCATTTCTATGACGGCGTGGGGATTCGGGCCGTAGCCGACTAAATCTCCGAGACAAAAGATTTTTTCGGCTTGTTGTTCGTCGATATCTGATAAAACTGCATTTAAGGCTTCGTAGTTGCCGTGAATGCAGGACATAACTGCTATTTTCATTCTGTTTCTTCTCCTGATAAAAGTGATTGTTTGACTTGTTGTTGGTAATTCAGCATGATTGTTTCGGACAAACAGCAATCTTCTAGGGTTTGTCCTAATGCTGTTTTATTGAGATTTTCGCCGACTATTTCTATGCCGCTAAATCTTTGGGGCCGACCTTCGAGCCACCGGGGAAGTGGCAATTCTTCGTGGGCGGTTTCTGGGAATTTCGCAGCGAAATCGAAGTAGAAAGAACGCCCGTCGGCTATGTCGAAAATGCCTTTGGCTCGGTGGATTTTGCCGTAGGCTCCTTGGGTCATTTCTTGGTACCAAAACATATCGAGGCTGGCGGGATCGAGGACTTGTCCGCTGGCCGGGCTGCGCCAAATTGATAGTTTTTCCGGTTCGCCGCTAACAGCTATTCCTTCTACAATTACATCGCCCCACTGATGCCATTCGGTGTCTTTGATTTCTGGGGGTACAACGGCAATCCGTCGGCTGGGGAAGGTTTGGAGCAGGTTTTCTAGTGTTGTTAGTTGCAGGTGAAATCCTAGTTCGATGTAGGCTGAAATGCCGTTTTCCAGGTGTTTTGCGAGCTCGGATGCTTCGTCGTCTTTCAGGGTTTTGATTTGGGGGAATTCGGCGGCGATGCAGGTTTGGTCGATCGGCACATTGCCGGTTCCGGGGCACAAATACAGTACGGGTGCTGTCTCGGCTGCTAGCTGCTGTCTAATCCAGGTTGTTTTGCCGCTTCCGGGCGGGCCAGCTACGGCGGTGATTGTAGGTTGACTCATATATATAATGATAATCGTTATCGATACAGTTAGCTCTTCTATATTTAAATTTAATTTGGCGAGCGGGCTGGATGCCCGCTCCACAGTAGTTTCTACTCGTTCCCAGTTATGGGCGACAGCTTAGCGTTTCGAGGCGGCCGAAGCCTTACTGCCAGCGTTTGTGACTAAAATCACATACTTCTGTGCGCCAAATCACGGTAATATAGATTAACAATCTGTTACATTTGTTTACATAAAGCAACAAAGGAAAAACAAATGACTTCACGCAACTTGATGGTTGACGACCAAGGCCTCCTCAACAACTTCGCGATCGAGCCTAAAATGTATGTAGACGCGACAGTCAGCACCGGATTTACCAAATATGCTGAAAAAGTTAACGGACGTTTTGCAATGATTGGCTTTGTTTCGCTGCTGGCGATCGAAGTTTTGACCGGACAAGGCTTTCTTACTTTACTGAAAAATTCTTTAGGCTAGGGCGATCGGTTACACAGATTTAATATAATCTCCGCTGAATAGCTGATAATAAAAAATGTTTGCAGTCAGGACTTTAGTCGCAACTGCAAACCATTTTTTTGTTTAAAATATGTTTGCTATCGCCGCAGCGAATCAAACTGCATATTTGCTGTTCGCTAGCGCTAAAATCCTGGCTGGGCGGATATCCTATCAAACGGCTGCTGCAAATGTGCAAGATATGAGTTGGAGGTGCAACATATTTTCTCAAACAGCTTTACTTGCCAAAAAATCTCTCATGTACCGATTCACTAGCTGCGGCTGTTCCTGCTGTACCCAGTGGCTGCAATTGGGAATGTACTGAATCTGAAAATCCCGCACGTAATCTTCAGTCCCGCAAGTTAATTCTTTGCCGAGGGCGCTATCATTTTCTCCCCAAATCATCAGCGTCGGAACTTGCAGCACATCCCAATTCTGGCGATCGAGAAATCCGCTAGCAATGTTGCGGTAATAATTGATAGTAGCAGTCAGAGCGCCCGGTTTAGCCGCCGCATCTTTGTAAGCTTGGATGTCAGAGGGGGTAAAGCTGCTTTTGTCAACAGCCATGCCTTCAAAAGCCAGGGCGATCGCCCGATAGTCACCCAACCGAATTAAGAACTCCGGCAAAACCGGCAACTGAAACAAAAAAACGTACCAACTTTTTCGCAATTGTTGGGGAGTTCGCAACCCTTCCGCAAACTTGGCCGGATGGGGAAGATTCATCACAATTAATTTATCGACCATCTCTGGATAAGCATAGGCAAAATTCCAGGCGATCGCGCCTCCCCAGTCGTGACCGACTAAAACGCAACTTTCGTATCCCAAACCCTGAATAATTCCCTTGACATCTTGCACAAACTCTGCCATCACGTAGGCAGATTTATCCTTCGGTTTGTCGCTGTCGTTGTAACCTCTGAGATCCACCGCGACAACTTGATAATCTGACGCAAATTCCGGGATTTGATGGCGCCAAGAATACCAAAATTCGGGAAATCCGTGCAGCATCAGCATCAGCGGCCCGGAACCTTGAGTAACACAATGAAGCTTGATGCCGTTTGTGGCGATAAATTCGTGTTTCCAAGCAGCTTCTACCACAGACATATTTGATGTTTCCTTTAGCTGTAAAGTTATCCTAGCAGTTGCTATCTTTAATAGAGGTAAACTTGAGACAGATATCAGTCAAAACTAGGAACTTAAGGAGTTAATACCATGTCTGCCGATCGCCTGCAAAACATTGTTAACCGCTTGACAGAACATCTCAAGCGGGACGTATTAATTGAAAAATCCCTATACGACATTCGAGAAGTGTTGCAGAGCGATCGCGCGGTGCTGTATTATTTTTACAGGCAGTGGCAGGGTCAAGTGACTTGCGAGACGTTAAGTGCGATCGAATTCTCAATCTTAGGCTCAACCGGGCCAGACGAATGTTTTAACGACGAATACGCAGCATTGTACCAAGGCGGCAGAGTTAGAGCAATTGCAGATATTGAAACAGAACCCATCAACCAATGTCACCGACTGTTTCTGCGTAGCATGAAGGTTCGCGCTAATTTAGTCGTGCCAATTTTAACCAAAAAAGGGCTGTGGGGGCTGTTAGTTGCTCATCAATGCAGGGGGCCCCGCACTTGGTTGCCATCGGACATTGAATTTATGCAAAAACAAGCAGAAAATATGGCAATGTCTCC
>NZ_JBARVX010000146.1:0-6248 GCF_049646505.1 Microcoleus sp. | reverse complement strand
GGAGAACCCACTTGGCGATTTTCGGAAGAAGAGCTTTGGGCATTTAAGCAGGTTGGCATTACTGTTCCTCCACTTAGTAAAACCAGCCCAAAGAACTGATACCGATACCAAATCAGATGAAGGTAAGAGTCCTACAAGCAACAATAAAACCTTTGCTCAAAGCAGATTTAGTAAATCTGCAAGGTGTCTGTCATAACCGGATTTAGTAAATCTGCAAGGTGTCTGTCATAACCGGATTTGGTATGACATCTACATAGAAAATAGTTCGCGGAGGTCAAATCAATGTTTAGCAAAAATCAACAACTAACTTCAGGTTCAGAACACATAGGGAAGCCACCAATCTTAGCTGGAAAGAAAAATTTATTACTGTTTTCTCAACCTTCTCAGAAGAAACTCCCAAACCCCGCTTCTAATTCCCTAAATAATTCGGCGTCCAGAGTATCATCGTTTTTATTTATTGGGCGGTGGTTCCGCTTTGGAGTGGTCTTGTTCTTGCTGTTATCAATGATGTTAGGAACTGCTGGTTGCACCGCGAGTGCTACAACGATTTCATGGACACCTGCTACTAGACTCATTCCTGTTGAAAATGTTCAAGGCATAGTTGCCGAAAATTCTGAGCTTAACCCCCAGGATTCAGCATCAAATGTGTTGGCTTGGGCTGTAAACGGGCAAGCAGGCAGGTTAGTTATTTTTAATTTTAACAGCCCTGGAGTTTGTGGAGCAGGAGGTTGCTTATATGCTGGGTATTTATTCAGAAAAAATGTTCCTCCTAATCGTGTATTTGCTAGTTATTTAAACGAAAACTTACCACCTAATAAACCGCTACTTCAAGTAGTAACTGACCCTTCAAAAACCTCTAATTTGCCTTGTTTGCAAGTACAGCAGCCGTCACAAAATGGTATTCGGCAGTTGTTTTATTGCTTCAATGGCCGCCAGTACCAGTTAGCTAACAGTTCCTTGATTGAGCTTACCAATAAAATGAAATAAGCGACTTTAAAGTATTTGAACTTGGCTCTCCTTTAGCGATCGCCTGTTCTGCACCAATCAAAAAATGCCTCTATCCCTAACTGGATATGAGGCACTTCTTCAAAAGTAACTAACCGAGGTTGTTAGTCATCTGCTTCCGCATCAAAATCATCGTCGAATTCCTCTTCTTCATCTAAGTCGTCGAAATCATCCTCTTCTTCTATTACTTCAGCGGCAATTTTCCGAGGGTATTTATGATTGGCGATCTGCTTTTTTCCATTTTCTCTTTTACGAGCAGCGGGTGGCAGCACTTGAATTTGCGGTTCGGCTGTACCTGGTAATGCAGGAGTTTCTGTGAATCCGGCAATGATATCGTGCAGCCCCCAAATCGCATTTTTATGCTGCGGGCGTCCCAGATATAGAAAGGGGAAATTATCAGCAGTTGGCTTGGTATAGCTGACAGTTTTGCAGCAGTAGCTCTTATTAGAGCCTTCACCTTCTTTAACTCCTTTGAACTCCACCTCTAGGATGCCGAGGCTCCGCCATTTATCGGTTTTCCCGCTGAAAGGAATTTGGAAATAGTCGGCGAATGCTTTTTCCAACAAACGGTAGAATTCGTCTCTGGCTGCTTTAAAGCTCCAAAGCGCAACATTCTTAAATCTGACGACAATAGGCGTGCTGTGTCTGGGACGATTGTTTTCATCCAGAAAGACAACGGCGTGTTCGCTGACAACATCCATTATCTTTTTATCAAGTTGAGCTTTATACTCTTCATACAGCCCGACCATTGCACCGCCTAAATTAGCAACGTCATTCTTGTAACGAATGTATTCAGGGACAAATCCCAGCACGCATAAGTGGCATTTAGAGAACAGCAGACCTGTAACATCTTCTGTTAGTCCAATTGTAGTCATTTCCTCTTCTGTTGGCATGACAAACCAATTGGCTTTTTCTAGCTGATCCTCTGGAATTAATATTCCCGCCACTTGTTCGTTGATGACGATGCCATAGGGCAGAATTGGTCGCCTTACTTGATTGTGACCGGGTTCTAGGAGTTCGGGGTCAATTTCAAAATCGAGGTCTTCTGACTGAAGTGGGATTGTGCTTTCAGTCGTTCCTGCGTTACTTGAGCTTTTTGCTTTAGCTTTACTATTGGTTTTAACCATTCTAAAAGTTTGTGACATTGCAGTTCCTGCAAGGCGGTAGCCTTACCTTTAAAAAGGGTAAGATGTAGCACAGTTAAGCCTAGTAATTTTGTCAAATAAATTAAAGGGTCATAAAAAAAATAACTGGTAGTACAGAACTACCGAATCGTGAGGAAAACTAATTAAGTGTGCAAAAAAAAGAACGATTGTGAAAGCGCTCGCGCAGCTTCAGCAATTTCTGAAGTTGCGCTATTATCAGAATCAAGCACTCACAATGCTTTTAATTTCCTCGCTGCCAATATTGGGCGCGCTCGACGCTCGGTAAAGTGTTTATTCCTATTGTCCGCAGTAGAGGTAGCCCTTCAACAAAGTTGATGGCTCCTTTCAAACCCGCGATCGCGTACAAAGAAGCTGCATCTGCTCTTTCGGATGGGCTAGCATTGGCTTCTTCTAACAACTTGATTAGATATTCAGGAACCTGTACGAGAGCGCCATCAATACAAGCGAGGGGGACAAATTTAGTATCGGGAGCTAGGACTTTTGGCTTCAGAAATGGCAGTTCGCGCTGGAAAGTTTTTGGAGTACGGCGACAGTTTGTTACAGGCGATCGTTCTGATTTTGGCTTATGCCACCGCTTGGCTCGGTAAAAACTCCCTTTCAATAATGGGGGCTGGCTTACCATCAGTACAGCTTCGTGAAAGGGGAAATTCATCTGTTCTCCTTCCTGAATTTTCACCTGTTCTAAGTTAGATTTTGTCAACCAGTCAGGCGCAAGCGGACAGTGAGGGTAAGACACGACTTTACAGTTGTAGGTTAAGTCGGAAAGCAATTTGCCCGTTCTGGATAGTCTGGCGTTAAGATAATGCCACTTTAATCCAGGTAAATAGGCTCCTAAATATTTTACTTCAACAGCTCCCATGTAGATCCATTCTGTACGTTCTAAAGTTAGCGAGATGTCGCCTCTTCCTAGTTTGATGGTGCTGCGTTTTAAAAATTCATAGTCCGGGTGTCTCTTCAAAAGCTCTGACAGCCACTCTTTTTGTTTCTTGTTCACGGTAAGAATATTTTTTAATAATTTTGCTTCCTATCCTGTTAACTGCGCTAGCAGGGATAATATCAAGTGCTGGTTGTTTTCTACCGAAAGTTAGAACTGTTGGCTGTAATTGCTCGTTCCCAAGACTGAACTAACACTGAGTAATTTTGATTTAAGCTTACTTGTCTGCAAACACTAAGTTGTAGCTACAACTGAGGTCATAGTTAATTGAGCGATAGACAAAATATTGAATTCAGATAGATACTTATGAATTTTGAGATTAAATTTTTGATAGCACAGGCTAACTATACTCCAGTTCTCGCTCAAGCCCAGAGGAGAACCCAGCAACCCACACCCCTATCGTCAATTGACTTAGGCGGTCTCTTCCAACAATACAATAACCCGGATGGATATCTAACAATAGGAGCGCTGATATTCCTCCTCTTACTGTCTCGGTTTCTGGGAAATGGAAAGGGCAAAATTACCACTGGCAAAGTGTGTGGAACTTCCGAAAAGATGGCAGCCACTCAGCTTGCCTTGAAACAAATTAAGGAGCGCAAACACAATAAAGTCACGCTATGGTGTGGCAGTCCTCGCTATTGGTGGAAAGGAAAAAAGCTTAGAGGTTTTGTTACCACTATTCAGACAGCGATGGGTTCTACTTCCACTGTTTGGGTACCTCATGCAGAACGATCGACTTTAGTAATTGGAGCGCCTGGATCGGGTAAAACTTTTTCGACAATTGATAGGGCGCTAGAAAGTGCAATGGTGCAAGGATTTCCGATTATTCTCTACGATAAAAAAGGAGATCAGCTCAAGCTCCACGCACCTCTGGCAGCGCGATATGGCTACCAAGTGTGGGTATTTGCACCGGGAGAAGCCTATTCAGGCATTATTAATCCTCTCGACTTTATGAAATCGCCTCAAGATTCGGTCATGGCGGGGGAAATTGGTCAGGTTATTAATAGAAATGCAAGTTCAGGTAATGGAAAAAGTGACGAATTTTTCTCAAAAGCTGGAGATTTATTAGCTAAAGCACTCCTTCAATTAGTCAAGGGTTCTAAATATCCAGATATGGCAATGCTCTATGCAATTTTGAGGTTGCCAAATTTGGTAAAGCGGATTGACTATGCGGTTCAATCCCGTCAAATTGATGAGTGGGTTGCTACCAGCTTTAACCAGTTTTTGAGTGCTAAAGAAGCAGAAAAAACTATTTCTGGAATTCTGACGACAGCGGCCGGAACGTTCAGTAGTTTTATCCAAGCTGACCTGTTGCGAGCATTTTTGGGAAAGTCGGACATCCCGACGAAAATAGAAGGCCGACAGATGATTGTTTTCAAATTAGATGACGAGCGGCGCTCCGTCGTGGGGCCTCTGCTAGCAGCCGCGATTCACCTGCTCGTTGTGTCCAACTTAAGCCGCCCTCGGAAAGATCCACTGGTTATTTCACTTGATGAATTTCCCTCTATTCGATTGGATCGGATGCCGCAGTGGATTAACGAATATCGCTCGAATGGAGCTTGTTTCATTCTGGGAATTCAGAGTTTGGAGCAACTATACGAAGGGTATGGAGAAAAAATGGGGGCAGCAATCGCATCTGCTTGCAGCACTCACATTTTATTCAACCCTGGTAATACTGACACTGCAAAAAAATACTCCGATCGCTACGGAGAAAAAGAAGTTTTGCTGAAAAGCAAGTCCACCAGCCGTTCGATGGGCGGCCAATCTCAAAGCAATCAATCTATTAGTTGGAACGAGTCGCTTCAAAAAATGCCACTGTTTTCAGTGGATGAGATTTTGCGGTTTCCCCAGGGACGGTGTGTAATTACGAACCCCGGCTACAGTTCCGGCGGCGAGGGGTCAATTCCTTATGCGCTGACCATTCCCATTCCCAAAGCAGATTTGCAGCGGCAAAGCGAGAGCGAGGCCCTCTGGGATACAGAGGTTAGGCTACGGCTGGAGAGTCGGGTGCAACTTGCAAGTCTTGACCAGCTTACCGCCGCTTTGTACGATCGCATTGAGGAAGCAGAACGGATGCTGCCTCTGCCAGATGCCGGGGGTAACGTTCCATCCCAATCGCCGACGCCGCCAGCTTCAGGCAAGAAATTTGGCTCTGACCCGCTAGACTCAGTTGTCAGTAAAACTGGGCGTTCCAGGCGGGTTTTTGCCACTGGCAGTATTGGCAAGCGCTAGCGGGAGTGTGGCAGCCAATGGAAAATTTTCCATTGGCATTGACCTGGAAGTTGGGATCGATTCGGATTCTTCAGCCGCGATCGCATTCTGAGCGACTGCGACAATAGTCTAAATCTCTACCTCTGGAATTCCCTCGATGTCGAAATGAGTGAGGGACGCGATCGCAGGCAGTGATGTTCTTCGAGCCGCAACAGGCGATCTCGCCTGTCCTGCCAGCGCGGACGCAAGCCAATCTCTTGTCTGTTTGTGTTGCCGACTGTCCCAACTGACTTCGCGCCTCGTCCCCGGATGGGCTGGGTGCAGCGCTAACACGGTCAGCTTGATATTTTCTGGCGGCAGCGAGAGAGATTCGGCTGCTGTCCACAATTTTACTCGGTCAGACCAATTTAATACAGGATGGCGGATTGCCCATTCAATTAAATGAACGGATTGACGTTCAAGAAAAGCTGCATTGGCGTTGATTTGCACGCATACATCTTTATTAAGCTTAGCGCTAAACTGAGTATCGACTAAGAATTTAGGAGGTTCCCATTCAAATACCTCTGGAAATAGCAAGCTGACTTCCATAATCCACCTATCCACTTTGGGATTCGCAAGTAGCAGGGGTTCAGTGGGGAGTTTCAAGAAAGTTTGTTTCATTATTAGTTGAAATTCCTCTTGTTTAAATTCAATGGGAACTGTTAATTGTGTCGGCTTGGCTAGAAAACTTAGATCGGTGAGGTTGATTAATTGCATAGGTGGGTAAGACAGTTAGAGCTTACCCAGAGGGCGCGGCGTTAGTCGCGTGCACGCTATTTATTGATAATGAACATTAGAGTTATAAAGATTTTATAAATAACAGGTTGGCGAATATATATCTTGTAAACTTTGAAAAAAATCAATTTTAATGAAGATCGCTATCTCGATTTCAT
>NZ_JBARVX010000145.1:0-4216 GCF_049646505.1 Microcoleus sp. | reverse complement strand
ACCCCAAAAACACCATTGCTGGTAAAGGAACCAAGTGCTTTGATTCCAATAGATTTATTTCGTGTTTCTGAGGTGGTACAAATTTGATTGTCCATTCCCCGGCGCTGCCCGTTCCCCAACGTACTATCCCCGCTTCAGGGTTTATCCAACCCGAATCAATGGGTGTATTTGCAAAAGCTGCTCGCAGAGTTGCTGGAGACAGACATTTGTACTTGGAACTATCCCCCGATTGATAGTGAAAAATGTAAGTACCGCCCTCAATAAAGAGAAGTTCGGCTTGAATAGCGGACAACTTTCGCGGGGCAACCTCTAGTACCTCTCGAATTATTTCAGATGCAATGTCAGATTCCATAATGCTAAGATGTGCGAAAAATTGGTGTTAGGGTCAGATTCAATCCAGTCAATCAATTCGCAGGCTTTATCTAATAGCTGAGTGGCTTTTTTCCATTCACTAGCTAGGAATTTAATGTCTTCAATTGTCCAGGGTCTTGATTCAAAATTGCGATTCCAGTAATTTTCACAGCAAACACTTTGGTCTAGCCAAATATTTCCTGTTTCCAAGTCAAGGAGTGCTAATGCTGTCGGCAAATCGCTGATAGGAGGTGCAACACGACGAGCTAATCTTTTAAGAAGTTTGAAGTTAACTTTTTCGGGATGTGCAATGTCTTTCAAACTGTATCCAAACGTGCATTCGTACCACGATTCTCCTTCATCACCTGCTACGGATTCCAACCACCATCTACCTGACTGCGAAAGCGGGAGTAATCTCTGCCATCCGCTTCGCAATGCGTCAATTCCTTCTTCATGGTCTTGCCAATCTATTCCTTTAGGCGAGACAGGAATTTGATAGAGGCGCTCTTCATAAGCACCCTCTATAATTATGTCGTCAATGGGAAACAGATGTTCGCTAACTAGCGAAATAAACTCCAACTCCTTCGGACTGTGACTTTCATCTTCAGAGTAGAGTTCTGATTGGCTTTTTTCCCATTCCAAAGGAAACAATTCCTGGTAAAGAGTGAGTAGCTGATAAGTGTTCAGCTTAGTCCACAAATAATCGGTTGCTGATTTAAAGTCGGTGATTGGTTGGCACCGCTGTAATATTTGCAGAGCGGATTTAGCATTCCAAATTGCAGCCATATTAAAACCCCATTGGAATTGCCCCAGCTACAGAGCGACTATTTAACAATCGTTCCTTAGTTCGCTCAACTGCTTTTACATCGTCTGTTCCTTTAGAAATAGCTAACTCAATAGCGTTCGCCATTTCTTTCATAGTCGCGCTATCGAGTTCTCCAGAAAGCTCTAACCGTTGTAGTTCCCGACACATAGATAGTGCAGGATTAACTTCTTCTGGTGCATTGATGAGGAATTCTAAAGGAGTCATTTTCATGGTTATTTTACTCCTTTAGAGCCGTTGCGTTTGGCTACTGTAATCAATTCTCCAGGTTTTCTAATGATGTCGGCGTTGGCGCAATCGGGGTAATAAGTTGTGAGCAATTTGCGGAGCTCGTTATCATCATTTGCTATTTCCTCATCAACAGGATGTTGTTGTCCCTCGAAGGAAATTAGCACTTTCTTTTTTGAAGTCATTTTTTTATCCCAAAAGTAGGTATGTTGTTCAAATCCCAAATAAGGTCAGTTGCGTTCCAGTAGTTTTAGACTCTGTAGAAGTTGCGGACGCGGTGGTGCTATTTGCTTCGCCTCTGGGTTTATTTGGGCTAGTGGTTCTTTTCTTTTGGTTGTGAGCATTAGCAATCTGTCGCCGCACTTGGCGATTGGGAAAATCTGCTACAAGTTCCTTCAGCAGTTCTTTTAGAGGAGGCGGTAATTCTCCCAAGGATGACTCCCTTATCGTTTGGCTAACAGGAAAATCGCCGTGACTGCTTGCTGAAATGATTACAATCCGTCCCTCTGAATGACCATCATTTGGTTTAAATGTCAAGTGCAGTTCGACGGTACATTTATCGAAGATATAAGGTTCTTCTTGAGGTTCGGATTGTAAATTGCTGGATTCTTCGGTTTCAGAGAGAGTATTTTCTTCATCTTCCTCTGCCCATTTTTCATCATCTATGAAGTCTAAATCGTTCGCAGAGGTTGATGATTCAGTAGCGACTGGTTTTTTAACTTTAGCTGGCGAGAGTAGAGCTAGATAAGGTTTTTGAGCTTGCCAGCGAGTTCGGTCAAATAGCAGCCCAACTTTTTGAAATCTCTCCTCTATGGTTTCTTCATCTTCAGATTGAATTGTATACTCAATTAACTCTTCGCTCGTTACCGATAAACTGGCAGCAACGACTACATTTTTTGGTGTTAACCATTTCATTTGAGCGGTGTTATTTAATAGCTTATCATAGTGTATCTGGGCGATAGCCCCCCTAACTGGTGTTAATTAAAATCATTTTTGTTCAAACCTCCACTTAGTAGTAAAAGGGGTTCATCGGCGTAGGCTTCTATTTCCAAGTAATCGGTCATTGCTTCAGCGACAGCGGCTCGCATAGAACCAAGGATTACGAATAATCGCCCATCTTTTATGGGAAAAGATATATCAAGGTGATTGTCTTCTTCCTGAATCAACATGATAAGTTTACCTCGATAAACTCGGTAAGTAATTCTATCAAATGTTGAAATGTCAAACGAGTGGTTATTGTGTCTTTTCATGGAAATAGTTATACTAGATTAATTCAAAAAAAGGTTAGCAGATAGCATATAATAGCTATCTGCGGTTAGTGAAATCTCCCCAATCTTTTGTCTGAAAACCTTCTGCTAGCCGACTCTTGCTTTCACCTTCTTATTAGAAGTATCAGTGTTTTTAGGAAGCGCTTTTTCTTTACGCCCAGTCTTCTGTGTGGTAGAATGAGTTTCCTGAGAGTTTAATGCACGATTAGAAATTACTTCAGTCGCAGCGGTCAGATTTGATGGCACGATTCCGTATTCAACTCTGAGTTTACGCTCAATTCGAGTGCCATCAACGGGAATGCCTTGTTTCCAGTCAGCTAGGATTTTGCGTTTGTTGGGTGTAACAACTAGCTTTTCTGTGCGGTACTCTGTTGGCAAATCACAAGGATTTATTAACACTTCGCAACTCGGCGGATTTTCCTTGAGTCGGATGTGACGCGAGCGCCCCACAATCTCTGTAGGAATTACTCCCATTGAGTGAAATTGTAGCAGGGTTTTATCTAGACTGTTGCGCCACCGTTCCAGTCGTTCAATTGCCTTATTATGCAGTTCTACTAAGTGTTTTAAGCGTGCTTTTACGGCACAAATTTCAGCATCTAGTTGGTCTGCTAGTTCGGCTTGCGTGTCAGCAGCAATTTCGTGGTCTGTCTGAATTTCCCAAATTTCTTTGAGGATAGCCTCTTCTTCTTCGGGAGTTTCAGCAGTTTCCAATTGATTCCAGAGTTCTACTGCTTGTATTGAATATCTGGCTAACGAATCTTTAGCTAAATACATTAGTTACCACCTTCCACAACAATGAAAATATTCATCAAAAGTTTCAATTCGAGCGAGTATGGCTAGGGTTCCTGGCGTGAGTTCATCTGGTTCAATTTCTTCATCGCCTACTTCCTTATTTTGCATCTCTGGTATTACTTCTAGGGAGTCAGGTTTGAAATCCACTACTCCAACTAAATGAGCATTAGTGTAGGAAATGAGGATATCAGCTTCACATTTTGGCAGGGACATATTTGTGTAAAACCTAGTCTCAAGTTTAGGGGTTTAAGAATGCCTGCCATTTCGGTTAGAACCCCTTAAAGTTTCAACCTTTTTCAAGGCAGGAACTCGCTGCTTGCGAGAGGGAAGTTTTTCTTCAAATATGTCGGGTAATTCTTCTGAAAGGTCATCTTCATCGTCTTCAATATCGTCATTAGTGAAATTAGCATCGTTATCCTCATCCGCGTCATCCACTTCGCTTTCATCTGTCTGGACTTCTGGTTCTGGCGATGCAGCAGGTAAGGTAGTGGAGGTAGCGATGATGTCATAGCCGAGTTCTAAGATTAGCGATCGCACAACGCTTTCCATCTGCTGTTCCGATAACCCAGGAGTCGTTTTCTTGAGTTCCTGCTGTTTCATTAGCATCCACACTTCCAGAGTTTCTTCTGGTGTTGCAGTCTTCAATGCCAATTTGATTTTTCTAGTCAGTTTTTCCCGCGTGGATTTGAGACGGTCTGTGGCAATTTTTTGTGTATTATTGGGCTGATTTGTAGGCATAAGTAGTGGCGTACCA
>NZ_JBARVX010000144.1:0-3081 GCF_049646505.1 Microcoleus sp. | reverse complement strand
ACTGTTAACTGTTAACTGTTGATGGTTTGAACAATACCGATACAACCGAAAACGATATGATATCAATTCCTGTTGCGCCGTCAGATGACTTTGACCGTCAACAGTCAACCGTCAACAGTCAACCGTCAACTTTAATTTAGTATTCCGATGCAACCGGAATTGATATAATTTATCACCTGACAGTGCAGCCGGAAACGATATGCACGAAAACAAGTCGTTCAAGCCAAAAAAACGGGTCAAAAAAACTGGGTTTGTGCGATCGATTATTCAACAAACCCTAAGTAAGTCGTCGCGAATATTTATCGTTAGGTTCGGACAGGAAGCAGGAAGCACGAGGTTTGAGGGAAAGCGTGCGATACCAAATCAATTAGCTGTGAACAGTACCGTCGGGTAAGATTACACCTGTTAATCTAGCTCCCGTGAGTTTTACCATTACCCGATCGCCATAACCGATTTTAGCACCCGTTAAATCCGCACCGCTCAAGTCTGCACCGCTCAAATCCGCTCCGATTAAATTTGTTTCTGTCAAATTGGCATTGATCAAACAAGCACCTAACAGGTTTGCTCTGAACAAGTTTGCTTTGTGCAAATTCGCGCCTGTGAGGTTGACGTTGTGCAGAAAAGTATCGCTTAAGTCGGCTTCACTCAGGTTTGCATTGCTCAAGTTTCTCCCTGAAAAATCCTTTTCTTTTAAGGAAGCTCCTTTGAAGTTAGAACCGCTCAAATCCGGAGCTTGCGGCGCAGCTTGGCGGTAAGACTGAGATGGTTCCCGCTTTGGCGATTGGTAGCGGGAAGCCTCAGAATAGGGCCCTGTCGGATTTGGAGCATATTTTTCAGCATATTTTTCAGCATAATTGCCAGCATAATTTCCTGAAGAAGGCTCGGAATAGTAGCGGGGCTCTTTTGGTGTTGTCGGTGGCGACTGGGTGTTTTGTTGCTGGGTGTTTTTGTACTGAGTGTTTTTGTACTGGGTGTTTTGTTGCTGGGTGTTTCTGTACTGAGGATTTTGTTGCTGGGTGTTTTGTTGCTGGGTGTTTCTGTACTGAGGATTTTGTTGCTGGGTGTTTCTGTACTGAGTGTTTTGTTGCTGGGTGTTTTGTTGCTGGGTGTTTCTGTACTGAGTGTTTTGGTACTGGGTGTTTTGTTGCTGAGGATTTTGTTGCTGGGCGTGTTTTTGTTGGGTGTGTTTTTGTTGGGTGTTTTTTTGCTGAGCGTTCTGATTCTGACCTCTTGACTGAATCGATCGCAATTGTTCGCGAGCTTGATTAATTTCCTTAATCTTTTCTTCAGCTTTCAGCAGTAGTCGGGGATTGTCTTTGGGGATGCGATCGGGATGCCAAATGAACGCCAAATCCTTGTAGGCTTGCGTAATTTCTTCTCGGGAAGCTCCCGGCAGCAGATCCAGGACTTTATAGTATTGGTCGAGGTCGTTCATATTACCACCTTTCGCTTTAAGAAATTACGAATTAAAAATTAAGATCGGAGTAATGACAGCTTTAAAAGCTGGCTTGTCCGATCGTACATTAATTAAACAACAACTCAACTACGCCGCTGCGGGCAAAAACTCTCGGATGCGCTGCAAATATGTTGGGGCATCCTCCAGCATCGGAAAGTGAGCCGTATTGGGAATTATAACAAATTCTACTTTTTTGCTGAGGGAGGCTGCTTGTTCTCCCATGACGGCGGGGATAATTCGATCGAATTCTCCGGCTACCAGCAGCGTGGGAACGCTCAACCGCGCGAATTCTTCGGGCATTTCCTCAGCAGCTCTTTTGCTGACGGCCGTCACCATTGTACCAATAGCAGCTTCCTCATCTGCCATTAAGAAATCCTTGAGAAACGCCAGACTTACCTCTGTAGGGAGAGATTGGCGCAAAAACCGGGCCATAAAGATGCGATCGGCAAACGGAATAGCAGCCAGCCAAGACGGCCGAAATTTCACGACATAACCGCCGAATTTATGAAAAGTTGTAAAGGCTTTCTCGTCGTATTCAAAAATCCCGCTGCAAGTAAGAATTGCTTTTTCCACTTTTTCAGGATAAAGGTTGAGAAATAAAGTCGCAATAGATGCTCCTGTAGAGTGAGCGTTGAGAAAGACGCGGGGTAAATTCAGAGCTTCTAATAATTCGGCTAAGTCGCGGGCGTAGGTTTCGAGTTCGTAACTGGATTTAGGAGGTGAAGGAGGCAAGGGCGATCGACCAAATCCTCTCATATCGTACAGCAAACAATCAAAATCGCCAGCCATCGCCCGCGCCGTGCTTTCCCAGTAGCGCGCCGAGCCGGCCCAGCCGTGGAGAAATACCATTATTGGCTTGCCGCTAGGTCGATCGGCATTATCTGCCGTTATCCACTCGTAATAATGTTCTACACCGCCAATTAAAATGAAAGCCATGATATCAATTTTAGATTTTAGATTTTAGATTTTAACCCATAATTGTTCACTAAATACCCAAATTCCCGACTTCTTAAAAAAGTCAGCAATCTCAAGACTGCATCCATCAAAAAAATCTGAGTTAAGCCGCGTCAATCCGCCCGCATCAGCGGCCAAAAATCATACACTTGACACTCTCCGGCGTGAACGCACGGAGATTCTTTAATCTACGAGCCGACTTGCTGAGGCAGGATTTCTCCAACAACAGTAGAGGTTAACTCTCCTAAAGCGTTACTTGGCTCAAGACCAAAGGTTCCGATATGCCCTATCGTACCCAATCCCCGACTTAGGATGTTTCTAGCTGCATTGAAGTCACGATCTAAAACACAACCGCACTTACAAACGTGCGTTCTTGTAGATAGCGTTTTCTTGACAATTACACCGCAGACGCGAGCATTCTTGGCTGGTATATTGCGGATTTACCGCCACCGTCACGCGCTCAAATACTTTTCCGAAGTATTCAAGCCAAACACGAAATTGATACCAAGAAGCATCGTTGATAGACTTAGCTAAGCAATGATTTTTCACCATGTTTTTGATTCTCAAATCTTCGTAGACGACTACATCGTTTGACGAGATTACGCACCTTGCAAGTTTTATTGCATGGTATGAGCGCTGTCTACTTATTTTGAGGTGGCGTTTGCCTAGAA
>NZ_JBARVX010000143.1:0-5085 GCF_049646505.1 Microcoleus sp. | reverse complement strand
GATATCGGTTTGTTGGTGGCGGGTACGAAATACCGGGGCGAATTTGAGGAACGCCTCAAAAAAATCATGGATGAAATCCGCACAGCCGGTAACGTGATTTTGGTGATTGACGAAGTGCACACTTTGATCGGTGCGGGTGCTGCTGAAGGGGCGATCGACGCAGCTAACATTCTCAAGCCGGCTTTGGCTAGAGGCGAACTTCAGTGTATCGGCGCTACCACCCTCGACGAGTACCGCAAGCACATCGAGCGCGACGCAGCCCTAGAACGGCGCTTCCAGCCGGTGATGGTGGGCGAACCGACTGTTGACGAGACGATCGAGATTCTCTTCGGCCTGCGGGAACGCTACGAACAGCACCACAAACTGAAAATCTTGGACACGGCCCTAGAAGCTGCAGCTAAACTCTCAGATCGGTACATTTCCGATCGCTTCCTGCCAGACAAAGCAATTGACCTCGTAGACGAAGCAGGTTCGAGAGTGCGTTTGATCAACTCGCAACTGCCCCCCGCAGCCAAAGAACTTGACAAAGAACTCCGCCAAGTGCTGAAAGATAAAGACGAAGCGGTGCGTTCTCAAGACTTTGACAAAGCCGGCGAATTGCGCGATCGAGAAATGACGGTCAAAGCCGAAATTCGCGCAATTTCCCAAGCTAAAAAAACTGACTCGGCGGCCCGTGGCGAAACCGACCCGTCGCCAGTTGTTACCGAAGAAGATATCGCCCAAATTGTGGCAAGCTGGACGGGAGTTCCGGTGAACAAACTCACCGAATCTGAATCCGAAAAGCTGCTGCACATGGAAGATACTTTGCACCAGCGCTTGATCGGTCAGGAAGAAGCTGTGAAAGCGGTTTCTAAGGCGATCCGCCGCGCGCGGGTAGGTTTGAAAAATCCCAATCGCCCGATCGCCAGTTTCATCTTCTCCGGGCCCACAGGCGTCGGCAAAACCGAACTGACAAAAGCCCTGGCTGCCTATTTCTTCGGTTCCGAAGACGCGATGATCCGGCTGGATATGTCGGAATACATGGAACGTCACACCGTCTCCAAACTCATCGGTTCTCCGCCCGGATACGTAGGCTACAACGAAGGCGGCCAACTCACAGAAGCAGTCCGCCGCCGTCCTTACACGGTAGTGTTGTTTGACGAAATCGAAAAAGCCCACCCCGATGTCTTCAATATGCTCTTGCAAATATTGGAAGACGGCCGTTTAACCGATGCCAAAGGTCGCACCGTGGACTTCAAAAACACGCTGCTGATCATGACTTCAAACATCGGTTCTAAGGTGATTGAAAAAGGCGGCGGCGGTCTCGGTTTCGAGTTCAGCGACAACCAAGCCGATGCCACTTACAACCGCATCCGTTCTTTGGTAAACGAAGAACTCAAGAACTACTTCCGTCCAGAATTCCTCAACCGACTAGACGAAATTATTGTCTTCCGTCAGTTGAACAGGGAAGAAGTCAAGGAAATTGCCGTCATCATGCTCAAAGAAGTGTTCGGCCGCTTGACAGAACAGGGAATTACGATGGAAGTTACAGACAGGTTCAAAGAACGGTTGGTAGAAGAAGGCTACAACCCCAGCTACGGAGCTCGTCCGCTGCGCCGCGCCATCATGCGGTTGTTAGAGGATAGTTTGGCTGAGGAAATTCTGTCTGGCCGCATCAAAGACGGCGACATCGCCCTTGTGGATGTGGGCGACGATGGAATTGTCAAGGTGCTGCAAGGTCAAAAGCGAGAATTGTTGCCCCAAGGTGCTGAGTAAGGCCGAGTCAAGTACGATCGTTGGTAGTGCGAGCCGAGCGAGCTCGCGAGCCTCGATCGTTGATAGTTGAGAGGTAGGTTTTTAGACTGTTGATAGTTGACCGCACATAGCGAGGCTTTTAAATAGTTGACAGCTAACAATTGACAACGATCGACTATCAATTATCAACTTCCAATTATTAAGATGGGGATGTAAACCTCACTTGAAAAACCATCCGCCGTTGCAGGCGGGGATGCGAGACTCTGAATGTTTGGTAAAGTGCGATCGGTCGGGCGATCGACCAACTCAAAATCAGTGTATAAAAGAAGCAGAGAATTTAAATTCTCTGCTTCTTTTATGACAAATCCAGGTTGGGAACCACCTTGAGGCTTGAGTCTGCCCAGGACACGTTGCTTAACTGATATCATTTCCGGTAACACCGTCAGGTGATGTTGACTGTTGACTGTTAACTGTTAACTGTTGATGGTTTGAACAATACCGATACAACCGAAAACGATATGATATCAATTCCTGTTGCGCCGTCAGATGACTTTGACGGTCAACAGTCAACCGTCAACAGTCAACCGTCAACTTTTATTTAGTATTCCGATGAAGAGAGGATTTGATATGGCGAGCGGTTTCAACTGCGCCCGCGATGAGCGGAATGTACCGCACTTTTTCAGAGAAATACATCAATTGGTGAGTTGAGAAATGCTGGGAGAACTAAATGTGTCGAAAAAAAGCTAAAATATCGACAGGTTTTCTCGACTTGTCGATTGGCTCGACATATCATCATGACTAATTTTGCGCCCGATCGACCCTACAACGATCTGCCTTTATTGCCCCCACCTGGGGAAATTGAGACGAAAGTTGTTTTGAAAGCCTGTATAGAAGCTCGTGCTGCGCTAGCAGAACTCAAACAGTGCGGTGGGTTGATTCCCAACCAAGCGATGTTGATTAACACGATCCCAGTCCTAGAAGCTCAAGCGAGTTCGGCGATCGAAAATATCGTAACAACAGCCGATCGCTTATTCCAGTTTGCCAGTACCCCAGAGGCTCAGATGGATGCCGCCACCAAAGAAGCACTCCGCTACAGCAGAGCCTTATTCTCGGGTTTTCAGTCTATCCAAAGGCGCTCGCTCACCACACGGACGGCAATGGAAGTCTGCTCGACCATCAAAGGGGTTGAGATGGAGATTCGGCGCACGCCTGGGACTGCCCTAATTGAAGCTAGTAGCGGACAAGTAATTTATACGCCGCCTGAAACCGAGGCAGTTTTACAAGAAAAACTCACTAACTGGGAAAAATTTATCCATGAGGCAACTGAATTCGATCCGCTGGTACGGCTTGCTGTGATGCACTATCAGTTTGAGGCGATTCATCCGTTTACAGATGGTAATGGACGGACGGGTCGGATTCTTAATATCCTGTTTTTGATCGATCGGGGTTTGCTAGAGATTCCCGTGTTGTACCTCAGTCGCTACATCATTGAGAACAAGCAAGATTACTATCAATATTTGCATCAAGTCACGGCGCAAGGTGATTGGCAAAGTTGGATTTTGTTTGTGCTCAATGCAGTTTTTGAAACAGCAAAGTGGACAACTCAGAAGATTAAATCTATTCGCCTGTTAATGGAGATTACCACAGACTATGTAAAAAAAACCCGACCTAAAGTTTATAACCGCGACCTGCTCGATCTAATTTTTATTCAGCCCTATTGTCGGATTGCCAATGTAGTTGATGCTGAAATTGCCCACAGACAAACTGCGGCGAATTATCTGAAACAACTCTGCGAGATTGGAGTGTTGCAAGAAACCAAAGTCGGGCGAGAAAAGTTATTTATTCATCCCCGTTTTCTACAATTGCTGACGGCAGAAAACCATACTGTATATCCCTATGCAGATTTTGCTACGGGTGGGGCGATCGAAACTTATTTCGACTCATAAGCTATAGTAAGTCTAGAAGCGATTTGGTATATTTTTAACTAAATAGCTTTGATTTTGATGAGAAGATGGCTGGTTCGATCGCACCTTTGAGATTTTAGATTTAAAATTACAACTCTAATTTTTTCAATGCACTTTTGGGGCACAAAATCTCAAGAAAGATATAATTCGCAAATCCTGGATCGATCGCCCTTGGAGTAAAATATAACAGCTAGTATGTATCGGAGAAATACATGACATCTGAGAACGAGAATTTGGGTACAGCAGAAGCAGCAGAAATTTCGGCTGAACCTTGGTGGCAGAAAGCCTGGAAGTCTCAGCGAGAAAATCTTCAGATAGTGATTATTGCTTTGGGTTTAGCAATAGTGATTCGAGCGTTCGTCGCCGAACCGCGCTTCATACCGTCAGATTCTATGATACCAACTCTGCACGTGGGCGATCGCGTCGTAGTCGAAAAAATCTCCTACTACCTCGAACCTCCAAAAACTGGGGACATCGTAGTATTTGCCCCGCCAGAAAAATTGCAAGAACAAGGTTTTACCAAAGACCAAGCATTTATCAAGCGGGTAATTGGCTTGCCCGGTCAAACCGTGACTGTGAAAAAAGGTTTAGTTTATCTCAACGACCAACCCCTGGTCGAAAAATATATTGCCGAACCTCCTAAATACCAGTGGGGGCCTTACCGCGTCCCTGAAAATCAATACTTCGTGATGGGAGACAACCGCAACAACAGCAACGACTCTAGCCGGTGGGGATTTTTACCTCAGCAGAATATCATCGGTCGCGCTGTAGTGCGGTTTTGGCCGCTAGAACGTATCGGACAAGTTTGAAGTCATTGGTCATTGGTCATTGGTCATTGGTCATTAGTCATTAGTCATTGGTCATTGGTCATTGGTCATTAGTCATTGGTCATTAGTCATTGGTCATTGGTCATTAGTCATTGGTCATTGGTCATTGGTCATTAGTCATGAGGAAGATGGAAGATGGAAGATGGAAGATGGAACCTCGGCCAACGAACAAGGTACGGGATTCGGATGAATGTTGGGGGAATTGGGAATTGGGAATCGGTAATTGGGAATCGGTAATTGGGAATCGGTAATTGGGAATTGGGAATTGGGAATCGGTAATTGGGAATCGGTAATTGGGAATTGGGAATTGGGAATTGGGAATTGGGAATTGGGAATTGGGAATTGGGAATTGGGAATTGGTAATTGGGAATTGGGAATTGGGAATTGGGAATTGGTAATTCTCCCCCTCTCCCAGTCTCCCAGTCTCCCCCTCTCCCAGTCTCCCAGTCTCCCACTCTCCCACTCTCCCCCTCTCCCCCTCTCCCCCTCTCCCACTCTCCCCCTCTCCCAGTCTCCCACTCTCCCCACTCTCCCCCTCTTCCCACTCTCCCCCTCTCCCC
>NZ_JBARVX010000142.1:0-6138 GCF_049646505.1 Microcoleus sp. | reverse complement strand
CTGACGGCGCAACAGGAATTGATATCATATCGTTTTCGGTTGTATCGGTATTGTTCAAACCATCAACAGTTAACAGTTAACAGTCGTACCGCCAACATCACCTGACGGTGTTACCGGAAATGATATCACCTAGCGTAGGGCCCGTTTTTCAAAACCTCAGCCAAAGCGTTACCGTTATCTCGCAAACCTTCGTAAAAAAACAGCACTTCCCCTGGAATGCCGCGAGCGCGGTTGTAAGCAATTACTTGCAACAAATGTTCGGGATTCATGCTATACTTACTACCTCGATTCGCCAACAAAATACCGGGCGACACGCAGTGCAGTTGTTCGCCGCTAAGCTGTTGGTCAACCAGCCGATCGACCAATTGTTTGTAAGCCTTAAAATCCCGGCGGTAAAACTGCGGGTGAAGCATATCCACCAACTTTTTGTCAACCCAAGTTTGAGAATCTTGCAAATATTCCACCAGTCCCCATTCATAGGGACTAGGCGAAAGCGACAGCAACAAATCAGGATTAATAGCCTTCAATTCTCGGTGCAAGCGAGCCACAAACTCAGTAATAATATCGGCGCGCCAGTGCAGCCAATGTCGCTCTTTCGGATTTTGTGGCGGTTCTCTCCCGCACTCTTGCAGGTAGCGTTCAACCGTTTTTTCATCATAACCGCCTTCGGAAGGAAGCGCAATGCGATCGTCTCCTTGAATGCCATTTACCGGATAATTCCTAGCAACTTCCAGCATCAACTCCAGCAAAAATTCTTGAACTTCCCCATCAAGAGAATTCATCCACTCAAACTTATTTTTCTTCAGCAAATTGCCGCTGCAATCGCGCGCCGCCCACTCAGGTTTTTTCGCCAGCAAATGACCGCCGTTGAGATTGTAAGAACTCACAAATCCGTATTCAAACCAAGGAATAACTTTTAAACCAACTCTGTTCGCCTCAACAATTAATTCTGCCAAAGGGTCGCGCCCTTGATACCTAGCGTCAATTTCTATCCCAAATTGTTCGCGCATAATTTGAGAAGGATAAGCAGTAAAACCCCGGTTCCAAACTACAGGAAAAATTGTATTAAATCCCGTATCTGCCAGAAAGTCCATTGCTTCAGCAATCCGCTGTTTTGAGGTGAGAACTTTGCAGTCGGTGCTGGGTATCCAAACGCCGCGCATTCCAGTGCGATCGGGCGTAAATGTCGTTGGAACCGTTATTTGATTTTTTGCATCAACTGGAACTGCAAACTGCTGTTTTAATAAAGATTTAAAACTGTGAATTGCTGACTGGAATCGCTCTAACAATGGCATTTAGTCTAGGGATTTACAAGATTTTGTACGATTTTTTATAAGTTATATTAGGTGTCAATATTAGCAACGGGCTAGAAGCCCGTTCCACAATTAATAAAATTTCTTGTGGGCTGTTAGCAACGGGCTAGAAGCCCGTTCCACAAACAATAAAATTTCTAGTGGGGTGGGCTTCTAGCCCGCCCCTGAAATTTTACTAGCCTGCCCCTGAAATTTTACTGGCTGGCCCTGAAATTTTACTATCCAGCGACCCCGGACAACTTCTGGCTCAAAGCTTCTTTCAAAAGTTCCGCCTTATCAGTTTGCTCCCAAGGCAACTCTAAATCAGTGCGTCCGAAGTGACCGTAAGCTGCCACATCTTGATAGAAACGGCCGCCTCTTTCAGCCGGCAAATTCTGCAAGTTAAATGCCTGAATGATGCCCGCAGGACGCAGTTCAAAATGCTGCTTCACAACTTCTAAAAGCCGATCGTCCTCAACTTTCCCGGTGCCAAAAGTTTCGATCATCATGCTGACAGGCCGCGCCACGCCGATCGCATAACTCAACTGCACTTCGCACTTTTCGGCCAAACCGGCCGCCACGATATTTTTAGCAACGTAGCGACAAGCATAAGCCGCGCTGCGGTCTACCTTCGTGGGGTCTTTTCCCGAAAAAGCACCGCCGCCGTGGCGGGAATAGCCGCCGTAGGTATCCACAATAATTTTGCGGCCCGTCAAACCCGAATCTCCTTGAGGCCCGCCGACTACAAATTTGCCGGTAGGGTTGACAAGGAAGCGAGTTTCTGCATCCGGCTTGACGCTAATATCGGCAAACACCGGTTGGACGACTGCAGCCCAAAGGTCTTCTTTGATTTTGGCTTGAACTGCGGCTGTTTCTGTGATGTCGCCGATCGCCTCAGTGTGCTGCGTAGAAATTAAGATCGTATCGATGCCAACAGGTTTGCCGTCCTCGTACATTACCGTAACTTGGCTTTTGCCGTCGGGACGCAGGTAAGATAACTGACCTGTTTTGCGGACTGCAGCCAATTGACGGCAAATCCGGTGCGCTAAACTGATCGGCAGAGGCATCAATTCCGGCGTTTCGTTGCAAGCAAAACCGAACATCAAACCTTGGTCGCCAGCACCGATGGCATCCAACTGCTCTTCACTAGCTTCTTCCCGGCTTTCCTGAGCCGTATTGACACCTTGGGCAATATCGGGAGACTGAGAGTCTAGAGCCACCAACACCGAGCAGCTATTGGCAGAAAATCCGTTGTCAGCGTGGATGTAGCCAATATCGGCTATTTTTTTCCGCGCTAATTCGATGTAATTTACCTGCGCTTTTGTGGTAATTTCGCCCGTGAGCAGCATCAAACCCGTGTTGACGACAACTTCGGCGGCGACGCGGCTTTTAGGGTCTTCGGTCAGCAAGGCATCTAAGATTGTATCTGAAATTTGATCGCAGATTTTATCGGGATGGCCTTCGGTAACAGATTCAGAGGTGAACAAATAGCGGCGTGACAATGATTATTTCTCCTTTGATGGGGGCGAAGCCTGCACGACATCGGCGACAGACGACTGACTTTTCAGCTAGAGGCCAAGAATCATCGCGTCTGGGCCGCCGTCGAATTTGTGTCGGTCTGCACAGCAGTGTTGAAGCAGGGTTTGAAATTGGGTAAAGTGACACTACTATAGCAAAGTCAGTCGCGGGAAGTCCCGAAAAACTTACATTGTGTAGGGGATTGTCAATAAGTCTTCGATACCGCTGGTATACCCCTAACCTGGCAAGGGTAAGATACAGTCAGGGTATCGCGTCGCGGAAAGACTGTGGCAGGAATCCAAAAATCACCAAACTTAATCCAAACCGTTGCGGACTTAGAATTTCCCGGCGGGCCAATACCGATCGACTCTCCATTTTGTATAGCTCGATCGCCCGCCGCAGCCCTAGCTCGTGCAGAATTTGGCAAGCGCGGGAGCCTGATTTCGTTCTTGGTACAAACAATCTCGACAGAGCGAAACCTGGAAAAAACTCCGCACCGCCGTCATGCACTCCACCGAAATTTATATTGCTTTGAGTCTCAATCAATCTCCATTTAATGTAGGACTGCCGATTAAACTATCAGACTTTACTGCCGAAAAAGTCCAAGATTTGGCGCGCCAAAACGGACTGAACTGGAGCGACAGCTATCCGAAGTTAAACCTTTGATATCAATTCCGTTAGCATCGGAATTATTCATTTCTCTCTGACCTCTCTGTGTTCTCTGTGTTCTCTGTGGTTAAATCATTCCGATGCAACCGGAAACGATATGAATATTGTTTTTTATCCAGAAAATGTTGACTGTTTGACTAATTTTGTGCTGACAATTAGTTTGGGAATTACCAGCGTTGTTCCGGGGGCGGAAAATAATGTGGCAGCGCTGGTACTGGCGGCTGATGAGGCTCTTTACTACTCGTCTAAAATTTAGAAGCGCGATCGGCTAACTACGATCGCGCTTCTAAATTTTCGATTGGCTGCTGTTAATTAGGATTCAGGTAATTAAATCCAGTCTTTTGAAACCGCCGAATCATCAAAGGGGGTATGTTACTACAGGAAAGTAAAATCTGTAGCAGCAATCAGGCTTGCCGGCACATTGCTGAGAGTTGCCAAAAGTTGACCCGAACCAGTAACTCGGATCAGAGTAGAACTATTCTCCGCCACAATGCTCAGTTGCGAGAAATTCAGACCGCCCATTAAGCCGATCGAATCCGTGCCATCTTGAAAGTCTAAAATAGTCTCGCTGCCGAGGTCAATACCCAACATAAATCGATCGCTCCCAGTACCTCCAATCAGAGTATCATTCCCCTCATCTCCAAACAAGAAATCATCCCCAGCACCGCCGAGCAAACTGTCATTATCCTTCCCGCCGTAAACAGTATCGTTCCCAGCATCGCCATTGACAGTATCCTCACCTTCATTGCCAAACAGCAAATCGTTGCCCGAACCGCCGCAGATTTGGTCTTGGCCGCCAGCAGAACCAACGGGAAGAGGGCTGCCAATATCCCCGTACACAGTATCTTCCCCGTCGCCGCAGCAGATAGTATCGTTGCCTTCATCGCCAAACAGCAGGTTGTTACCCGATTCGCCCAGAACTACGTCATCGCCCTTACCTGCCCGCACGGTATCATTACCGTCACCGCCCGCGATCGTATCTTGATTTTCTTCCCCGCTGAGGAAATCATCGCCCGCCAAACCAAACAGCAAATCGTTGCCCGTCAAATCCGAGTCCAAAGGGTTAAGAGTTCCCCCGTAGATAGTATCATCGCCCTCATCGCCAATTAAAGTATCGCTCCCCTTGTCTCCAAAAATGATGTCATCATCTTTGCCACCGTAAACAACATCGTCGTTTTCGCCCGCAAAGATTAAATCATCTCCAGCAACGCCGTTGATGTAATCATTATCCTCGTTGCCAAACAGCAAGTCGCTGTCTATATTTGGGCCGACCGGGAAATCGCTGTTAAGCCCCCCATAAATATTGTCATTTCCCCGCAATCCAGCCAACAAATCAGATCCGTCAAAACCGTTGATTTCATCACCGTTACTGCTGCCGAGAATAGTATCGCTGCCGTTAGTACCGTCGAAGCGGTCGCTAACAGAATTCGGGCCCCGCACGCTGGCAATATTTGGCAAAACAATTTCCGCACAAATGCAGTCGGCATCTATTCCAGCTTGAGGTGTTGGTGTTGGTGTTTGGGCGAATAAATTGCCAAAGTTAATATCGCTAACATTCGTGCCGCTGACAGCAATAATATCAGCCGGATTAGCAGTAGTTTGCGTCCAACCAGGTTGATTTACTTCCCGAACTCGATAAGTTCCCGGGCCTAAATTAGTAAAACTGTAGCCACCTAAACTATCAGTCGCAGTGTTAACTTCTCCACCGTTCAAAGAATCGTCGCCGTTAGCGTCAAGGAAGACTTGCCAGTTCGGCAATAGCGGTTCTTGAGCATCCAAAACCCCATTGTTGTTGAGATCGTTAAACTTGCTGCCGGAGATACTAATATTTTGGAAATTGCCGAAATTAATTCCACTGCGACTTTCACCGCTACCCTGATTAACCGTAGCCGGATTAGCAGTAGTTTGCGTCCAACCAGTCCGCTGCACTTCCCGCACGTTGTAAGGAGTATTGGAGTTGAGGTTGGTGAAGCTGTAATTCCCAGAAGAGTCAGTAGTAACAACTGTTTCGCCCGCATCTAAAGAGTTGTTCCCGTCAGCATCAAGGAAAATTTGCCATCCTTCTAGACCGGTTTCCCCCGCATCCTGAGTACCGTTACCGTTGGCATCGTTGAATTTAATACCGCTGATGCTGCCTTGCTGCACGGGAGTCGGAGTCAAAATCGGAGTTGGAGCAGGAGTTGGAGCGGGAGTCGGAGTTGGAGTCGGAGTTGGAGTCGGAGTCGGAGTCGGAGTCGGAGTCGGTATTGCTTGGTTGCCGAAATTCACCGCAGCGGGAGTAGTTTGTCCTGCAGCCAAAGTAACTGGGGGCGGGTTGGGAGTAGTTTGTTGGCTTCCAGTCGGTACAACTTCCCGAACGTTGTAAGTGCCTGCTGACAAGCTGGGGAAAGTGAAGCCGCCGTTAGCATCCGTAGTTACCGAAGTTTCTCCTGTACCGAGAATGCCGTCGTTGTTGGTGTCGAGGAAAACAGTCACTCCGGCAACACCAAGTTCTCCGGCTGCTTGAGTGCCGTTCCCGTCAATGTCGTTAAATTTGATACCAGTAATGCTGCCTAGTACGGCGGGTATCGTTTGATTCCCGAAATTCACCGCAGCGGGAGTAGTTTGTCCGGCAGCCAAAGTAACTGGGGGCGGGTTGGGAGTAGTTTGTTGGCTTCCA
>NZ_JBARVX010000141.1:0-6712 GCF_049646505.1 Microcoleus sp. | reverse complement strand
TATTGGTTATTAGTTATTGGTTATTACTCGGAATCTAAAATTTCATAACTGTGGAATTAAGATTGCGGATAATAAACAATATCACTAAACAGCGAGAAAATGACTAATAACTGTGTTATCAATACTGCCAACAAATAAGATCGGCTAACGACTGATGACTAATGACTAACAACTAATAACTAACGACTGAGGGCGGGCACGGGGGCATCGCCCCTACCAACTAACAACTAACAACTAACAACAACTAAGGGCGGGCACGGGGGAACCGCCCCTACCAACTAATAACTAATAACGAATAACTAATAACGAATAACTAATAACGAATAACTAATAACTAATGACTAATGACTAATGAAATCGGATTTTTGCGACAAGTGTCAGCCAAAGGCGCTGCGACAGCGCCAGCGTCCAAGTACCAACTTGATGAAAATGGGGAAGTGGCGATCGGGCGCGATCGCAATTGTCAAATAGCCCTAGAGTCGATCGCCCACGGCATGGTTTCCCGTCGCCACGCCGCAGTCCGTCCCCTAACTCAGGGTAATTGGACGAGATGGCAAATTTGCGACCTCAACAGCGCTAACGGAACTTATATCAACGGCGAAAAACTCCAAGGCTGCCAAATACTACAAACGGGCGATCGCATCAGTCTCGGTATAGACGGCCCTCAATTCATATTTGAAACTTCCGCAACCCCTCACCCAACTAAACCCGAATTCTCCCAGGCCCCAACCGGCAATTTTGAGCCGCCCGAAAAAGACGCTCTAACTTTAACTCAATTATTCCCGATCGCCTCCACGGGCAAACAATTAGGTCAAAAAGCCTACTTATATCCCGGTATAGCCACAGTTATCTTTGTCGTGTCGATGTTTCTCGCCGTCGGAAATTCTGCAGCCTTCAACTTCCTGCTGTCAGCTTACCTCGCCGGTGCAGCTTACTACTTCATCTATCAACTGTGCGGCAAACACAAACCTTGGTGGGTATTGCTGGGTACCGCTTTAGCTACCGTCCTGATATTGCTCAGCCCCTTATTGATGGGATTTATATTAGTATTTAGAGAAATTTTGCCCGGCCGTTTGCCCGCAGAAGGCGAACAAATCAGCTTTTTGCCTTTTTTAATCAGAATGTTCTTCGGAGCGGGTCTAATGGAAGAATTACTCAAAGCACTGCCCGTTTTAGGAGCGATGCTGCTGGGAAATTTACTAAAAAATCCCTGGCGCGATCGCATCGGCGTTTGGGAACCTTTAGACGGAATTCTGTTAGGAAGTGCCTCGGCAGTCGGCTTTACACTATTAGAAACTCTCGGCCAGTACGTTCCCAATATCATCCAAAACATCACCCTGCAAGCAGGGCCAGAAGCCGGAGAATTAGTAGGATTGCAGTTGCTAATTCCCCGAATTTTGGGTTCCGCCGCCGGACACATGGCTTACAGCGGCTATTTGGGATATTTTATCGGTTTGAGCGCCCTCAAACCCAGAAAGCGGTGGCAAATTTTGGGCGTAGGTTATTTCAGCGCCTCCGCACTTCACGCATTGTGGAATGCGTCAGGTGCCGTCAGCGTAATGTTGCTGGCTTTGGTAGGAGTTTTGTCCTATGCGTTTTTGGTAGCCGCGATTTTGAAAGCTAGGGCTTTGTCTCCGAATCGGAAACAAAATTTTGCTACTCGCATATTTTATGAAAAATGACGGCTGACTGCTTAATTATTGACAGCTATCGCGCTTCAAACTGCCATTTTTTTCTTGTGTTTTAACCAGCTTAAACCTGCCAGTGCTAAAGCTGTCCCTGCAGCCGTAATTGGTTCGGGAACTGGTTCGGCTGCGGTATCCACTCTAAGTGTAAGAAACCTTTGCATAATCGACTCTCGGTTTTTGACCTATGTCTATAGCAATGGTACGGTTTTTGTTACTAATTATTACTTCCGCATACCCCAAAACAGAGAAAATGGCCCGTTGTCAGCCATATTCCAAGATGCGCTACCCGCATACTTGATGTAATAAGGCTCTCCTGGCTCGTCTGAAGAAATGTTAACTTCTCTACTCGCTGAGTCATAGCCGCGTGCTTGCAGCCCGCGAAACTCCCATCGATCGAATGAAACTGTAGCCCCTACCAAATTGTAGTAATTTTTGCCTTTTAGTTGATAATTGCTACCTGGAAAAGAGGCAGTTATATTAGTGTTTAATCTTCCCTTGGACACTGTAATTAGTTCATTTCCTATTGCTGTAAGCGAGGATTTTTCAACCTTGAAAAAACCGCTACTATTACTATTTTCTACTTGGAAGTTATAGGTGAGTACGGCGGCTTGTGCTTTGTCAACTCCTGCCAATAACCAGGCTGCACAACTCAGGATTGTGCAGGCGATCGCACTTCCGAATCTCTGTCTTTGTTTCTGATTCACAGTCGGCTTCATCAGATTTTATTCAACTTTATTCGATCGAACAGGCGCGATCGCGCCTAAGTATCCGAATTCTTAACATATAACTGTTGACTGTTAACTGCTCACTGTTGACTGTTCACTGTTGACTGTTAACAGGCTCTCCTGATTTTGAGGTGATAAGCAAACCGCATATCCTTGACTCCGAGGGCATCACAGAATTACGAATATTTGTGCTTGATACCGTATACACCATAAACCCAGGAGAGCCTGCCAACAGCCAACAGCCAACAGCCAACAGCCAACAGCCAACAGCCAACAGCCAACAGCCAACAGCCAACAGCCCGCTGCCAACTGCCCAACTCAACTTAGAAATTCTTCACAAATAGTTTCACTGTGGTACTATCTGGATGGCTGTGAGTAGCTTAAGGAAGCCAACGGGCTTGATTCCTGTGGTGGAGGAGAATCCAGGAGTGCTAGATAGGATGTCATTGGGATACGCAAACGTTTTCGGCCACCGAGGTCAACCCGAACCCCTTCGCATAGGGGTAATTGGGGTTGGCAATATGGGGCAGCACCACGCACGAATTTTGAGCTTGCTAAAAGATGTCGAACTCGTGGGCGTTGCAGATATAAATGTAGAGCGAGGAATTGATGTAGCCAGCAAATACCGGGTTCGCTTCTTTGAAGACTACCGAGATTTGCTCGCCCACGTAGATGCAGTTTGCGTCGCCGTTCCAACTCGCCTGCACCACCCTGTGGGGATGTCTTGTCTCCAAGCGGGTGTTCACGTTTTAATTGAAAAGCCAATCGCGGCTAGCATTGCCGAAGCCGAATCTTTGGTCAACGCGGCTGCTGAAGCCCACCGGATTTTGCAAGTGGGTCACATCGAGCGCTTCAATCCAGCTTTTCAGGAACTCGGCAAAGTGCTGAAGACTGAAGAATTGCTGGCACTAGAAGCTCACCGGATGAGTCCCTATTCGCATCGGGCAAACGATGTATCGGTAGTTTTGGATCTGATGATCCACGACATCGACTTGCTGCTGGAATTGGCAAATTCCCAAGTGGTGAAACTGACGGCCACGGGCAGCAGGGCATCAGATTCGGGTTATTTGGACTACGTGACAGCGACGCTGAACTTTGCTAACGGCATTGTTGCCACTCTGACTGCGAGCAAGGTAACGCACCGCAAACTCCGTTCAATCGCGGCTCACTGCAAAAATTCTCTGACAGAAGCAGATTTTCTCAACAACGAAATCTTGATTCACCGACAAACAACCGCCAATTACGTGACAGATTACGGTCAGGTGCTTTACCGTCAAGATGGGTTGATCGAGAAAGTTTACACCAGCAATATTGAACCTCTCCATGCAGAATTGGAGCATTTTATTAATTGCGTGCGGGGTGGAAATCAGCCTTCTGTGGGGGGAGAACAAGCTCTCAAAGCTCTGCGGCTTGCAAGTTCGATCGAGCAAATGGCTCTCGACGGTCAAGCCTGGTATCCGAATCCGAAAGAGTTAGAGCCTACTTTGCAGGTTAATTAGTATTCGATGTCACAATTTATGCCAACAAAGCTGCTGCCGTACAGTGACTGATGAAAACCCCCTACTTTCACATTGGGGAGCAGGTCAATTGATGACTGATAGTTTTGCTAACTAACTGATTTCCTTGAGGACTCAGGTGAATGCTATCTCGATACAAAGTTGCAAGTTCCGCTGCTGAATTGAAAATCGGGAGAAAATTTATGTAAGTAATTTTCTCGCGTTCGACGAGTTCGGCGAGACGCTCTCTGGCCTCGACTTCCCAGTCGCGGGGGCCCGGCTCGCCGAATTCATGCTGTTTGGGCGTTAGAGCCAGGACAAACTGGCATCTGGCAGCATCCGCTGTGCTTTTGATTTGGCGGATTGCTTCTAGGTTGGAGCCGACTCGATCGCGATTTTCGGCGGCGGGGGCTGTTGGGGTATTGGCGGGTAATGCTGGCAGGAAGCGCCTCAGCAGTTCTAGTGTCGCCAGCGGGGGTTGGCGGTCGGGATAAGATCGATCGCGCCCCACTACGGCAGCGTTGGGGGCCGAGGCAAACAAATCGTCTGTATTCAGCAGCAGCACTACAATTTGAGATCCAAACAAACCGAAGCGCTGGGCGTAGGCAAGTTGATTTCTCGGTCCCCAGGAGTTGGCTGAGGCATTGAGAACTTCAAAATCAAAATACTTGACTTTTGCCTCCGGTTGTGCTATGGGTAAATTTTCAAATTCTTGTTTCAACTGTCGGGCCATCAGTTCCGAGATGGTGTTTGTCTGATGCGTCCACCAACCGCCGTTAGCAACGGAATCTCCCAGCAGCAAGACGCGCAGGGTTTGGGGTTCTGGAAGCGGGGCGATCGAGGGCGATCGCATGGAATACTGGTTAATCTGAATTAGGTTGCCCAAACGGCGCACTGTGCGATCGGGTGCCAACAAATAGCCGCACTCGGCATCGGCCACGTAAATCAAGGGATTGCCAACACCCAGCAGTCGCAGCAGCAGTTCCAGCAGCACGAACAATCCTGCGGTAACAGCTAAAATTTTTAACAGGAAGAAGGAAGAAGAAGGAAGAAGCAATAAAAACATCAGAACTTATCAGAAAATTGGGTTGAAAACCCCGTGCTTTGAGGACGGCTTTTTTGCATTGTTAAGTAAAATAACAAATCCATCTTCACAAATGAATATGGTAGAGTAGATAAATCGGACAAGAGGTAAAAACCTACCTGCGGACTAAGACCCAAATGTCTTAATCATCCTCGTGCCCGATCGACTCTGAAGTGTCAAATATTTTGACCAGCTATTAGCAAGCAAAAGTTTTTACTCCGAATCTTGAAAACAAAATAATTTTTTGGTTGAAGCGCGGTTTGTTTGTCGCTGGGGCGGCACTACTAATCGACGCACTTCGGGCGATCGGTCAAACCCCGATTTTTTGGTTGAGGTGCGTCGATGGAAGTTTCTACAGTTTTGGCGCAGCAGAAAGCGAATGCTTCTACGCAAAGCTTTGAAGAAAGCGTTGATTTGCGCTGAGAGTGCGGTTTTTTGGTTTGTCTCAAATGCAATCGACGCACTTCGGGCGATCGGTCAAACCCCGATTTTTTGGTTGAGGTGCGTCGATGCCTCTCGGTGTCAGGATTTCAGCAATTTGGAGGCGGTGCTTGTTGCAAGTTACCCCCCATTTATTGCAAGTAAAAAAAAGGTGCGTCGATTTGACGCCTGAAACGCTTGCTGGGTAAGGGGTTGTAGCAGAACTCTTTCCGAAACCACTTCCCCGCAAGGGGACGGAAACAAGAGTGTGAAGAAACACTTTGATTTTGCTGGACTGACTTTCCGAAACCACTTCCCCGCAAGGGGACGGAAACATACTGACCAAATTGTCAGATTTTTCTTTAGATCAGCTTTCCGAAACCACTTCCCCGCAAGGGGACGGAAACCTTTATTGGCTTACCCCTTACTCCTCGTCATCCCGACTTTCCGAAACCACTTCCCCGCAAGGGGACGGAAACCCAAATGTAACAGTAGGTAGCCCAGCTTTGGAACATGCACTACTTTCCGAAACCACTTCCCCGCAAGGGGACGGAAACGCACCGCAGGTCACCAACTTTTCCTCGACACCCACGTAGCTTTCCGAAACCACTTCCCCGCAAGGGGACGGAAACTTCTCCTTAAATTTCACTAGGTTTTCTCGTTTCTCTCACTTTCCGAAACCACTTCCCCGCACGGGGACGGAAACTTTTGTCCGTCGGGGCTTTCAAATTGCCGATCTTTCCGAAACCACTTCCCCGCAAGGGGACGGAAACATCGTATCCCAAATCTCCAACTTTCATATGACTTTCCGAAACCACTTCCCCGCAAGGGGACGGAAACTTCAACTTCCTCCCCGTCAACTACGGGAACAATAAAACTTTCCGAAACCACTTCCCCGCAAGGGGACGGAAACTGGAGTGGAAACTGGAACAACAGGTGCAAAAAATCTTTCCGAAACCACTTCCCCGCAAGGGGACGGAAGCTCCTCAAAACCAAGTTTTACAGCCTTCTAAACATGATCCTTTCCGAAACCACTTCCCCGCAAGGGGACGGAAACAATCCATCGCGAAGATACCACTGCTTTGGTGAAAGTAACTTTCCGAAACCACTTCCCCGCAAGGGGACGGAAACAACTGTTCACGAATCTCCGAGGGGAGTTCGACATTGACTTTCCGAAACCACTTCCCCGCAAGGGGACGGAAACCATCAGAGACCCATACCGTTTCACCGTTTTCAACTTTCCGAAACCACTTCCCCGCAAGGGGACGGAAACAAACTAGGGAGCGATTGGAGCAGGAG
>NZ_JBARVX010000140.1:0-11191 GCF_049646505.1 Microcoleus sp. | reverse complement strand
GCGCCCACCATATAAAATAGCATGGCTATGTTGGTGATAAATAGATAGCGCAAACCTACCCAAAGCGAGCGATCGGTGCGAGGATAGGCAATTAACAGAAAAGCTGCAATCCCGCTGACTTCTAAGGCGACATATAAACTGACAAAATCTGCACAGACAAAGGGAGCATTTATGCTGCCGTGCAAAATAATCATCATAGAGTAAAAGAAAGCTGTTTTACCGCTGTCCCAACAGTAGAAAATTACAGCAGCAGTTACGATCGCATTTGTCAAGATAAAGTAGGCGCTTAAATTGTCTGCGACTAATTCGACACCGAAATTATCTAGTAATTTTAGCGTTAAGGGTGAACTCTCTCGAAATAGCAGCAGCGCATAGCCTGCCGAAACAAAGGTAGCTGCCAAAGCGAGAGATTTGTCAAGTTTGGGAATGAGAGCAATCACAAACCCGATAAAAAATGGTAGTGTCAGCCAAACGATCGTCAGGATATTCATTGATGGGTGTTGCGGCGTGTTATTTTTTTCAATAGACTTCTCCAATAATTATTGTGGAACAGGCCCGAAAGCCTGTTCAAGACTGGCAATTCTTGCGATGTTTAATTCAAAGTCCTAAAATCAATCACAACAAGCCGCGATAGTGAATAAAAATCAACAAGACTGCCCACGAGCCCAAGGCAACTTTTAAAGCCACCAAAATGTTTAGCAAAGGAAGCACTCCACCGCTAACTAATGCCCCAAACTCTCCATGCGGCAACTCGAACCCGCACAAAAGGATCGTTGACAGCGCAATAAAAACTAGCACCGAAATCTTCTCCCATGTAGCCGCGTGCCACCGTTCATAAATCCGCTGCATCCACTCGGATGATGAAGTAATTGCCACCAAGCCGATCGCAGTTCCCCCGGCTACACCCGCCGCAAAACCGCCACCGGGACTCAAATGCCCCCGCAGTGACAGTTCAATACTCACTAAAGCCGAAATAGTCGCTCCCAAACGGGACAAGATAATAGATGGTTGATCGGTAAACTGATAAATTGTGCAGGACGGGTTTTCTGTCGCTAACAGAAATTTAGCACCCATAATGGCGATCGTAAATACCACCACTTCAAAAATCGTGTCATACAGCCGATTTCGGAAAATTATCGCCGACACGGCATTCGGAATCCCACTATCTTTGACAAGCAATTCTACTATTGCCAAACCAGATAAACCTGACGTTGGATTTGCAAAAAACAGCATTTTGATGTAAAGCAATATCCCCGCCGCAACGTAAACCCATTTCATTGATAATCCTCCCCTAAACCTGAAGCAAGTTTATAATCTAGACTCGTGTTTATTGATGAAATTTCCGGCTGCATGATGTCATACAGACGTTGGATTCTCGTGACAGTTAGATAATGTTTTGTTTCTGCCCCACCCGCGGCATCACTATCTAAGACAGGCACACAAGTTGCATGAACTTCTTTCTCCATCAGGGCGCGGTGTAAAGCCTCCAAACTTGTAAAAGGTACTACCTCAATGCGGAGATAATACTTGCTAAAAATTCTGCGAAAATCCTTCATCAAGGAGTTAAAATCGCGGGGACTCTCTACCGTCAACATTACTTTCAAAACATCGCCCTGAGACTCGACTTTCTCCTCTTCCAACACGCCCAAACGCATCACCAAGGACGATCGCACCGCCACCGCATAAAGCGTTATTGCCAGCATCGTACCCATCAATGCTTCTGTCAAAGCCACATCTGCAGCCCCAAAAACTGAATAGATCAACGCTGCGATCGCACCTAAGATGCCCCGAATGACTAGGGCGTGGTAGGGATTCACCTGAACTACTACCATGCAAGCAGCCAAGGGCAACAGTGCAGTCAAGATATAAATATAGCTATCATCATTCATAGTGTCTCTGGTGGAAATTCTGTCTGATTTTCGGCCTCGTCACTGGAACAGTGTGCAAAAACGTACCCCAGCATTGTATTCCAGATTGCTAAGGAAATAATTGCCAAAATTAGCAGGGGCCATTCATCGGGTATTTGTAGCAGCAGCGCTACCAGAAGCAGCATCGAACCCAAGGTATCGGCAACGGAAAGACTGTGCAACTTAAATAATACCGATCGCTTGCCCAGTAAGTGAGAAGTTCCCCAAAACCAGAAGAATACTCCTACAACCATCAAGACATAACTCAAAATATCGATCATAGGTCGTCCAGCCGTTTTATTATATGTGCCAACAGCATTAATCCCGCATTTCCTACAGTGAGGATAATCGCCCCCACAACACCAATCATCCAATCGTCGCGCAAGACAGATATGAACAAAGTCATAATTCCTGCCTTTGTGGAAATACTGGCCAAAGCCAGCATTTTCTGCCAAATATTATCATCCTTCCATGCCTCGTACATGGGGATGAGCATAGCTGCAATCATAGCAATTAGGAGCAAGTTCATGGCTTTTTCCTCGGCAGAACCCTGTGAACTTCATAGCTGCCTGCGTGGTTGTGTCGGACAACAATTGTCTTTGGGGTAAATGTTATCACAAATACATCCAGAAATATCATGATCGGCGACCTTTTGAGTTTTACCCGTTCCAGAATGATGTCTTCTTCGTTGTGGGGACGGATAATTATTTCAAAGGCTTCAATGTATGCTACCGGAATCGCAATCAGGATTTTTTTGATCGCTCTCACCCAATCCTTAAACCTTTCCGGGGACGTGTATCCGCGAGGCAGGAGAAATGCAATAACCACACCGATGATGATATTTACTAGACTCAGATCGGAAGTTAGCAAAAACCAAATCGTCAATCGTAATATCAAAGATCCAATCATGGTAATGCCATCCAAAAGAGTACGATCAAACTTAGAGTCATGACACCGATCAGATGATCGAACTGCTCGGCTACCCGCGGCAGTGCGATCGCTAACCGTTTAATGATTAAAGCATAAATCACCCAACCAATAGCGATCGCCCCCAGTGCTTTGATTGTGTTCTCAATCGTGTAAGCATCTAAGTACACCGCATTTGCGATAATTAGCCCGCTAATTAAAAGTATGACTGCTTGCCACAAACCAATTTTGATTTCTTGTGGTTCTTTGCGGGGCAGAAAGATGAATCGGGCGTACACTATTGCTGTACCAACTGCGGCAATATTCATCGGGATTACCTGCCAAGGTGCTAGATTTTTCAGCGTCAAGGCTTTGGCCCCAAATCCTGCCAACAAGGGAAAGCCAGAAATCGACAGGCTGGCGATAACTAGGACAATCCAAATTTTAGGATCCATCGGCTTAGATTGCAGTTCTTTGATATTTCGACTTGGCAATGAACCTACAGTCAAGAACATTATCGATTTAGCCAAGCCGTGTGTCAGCGCATAAAATCCCCCCACTGCAGGCGCCGCCAAGATAAACCCTAACTGCGAAATTGTGCTCAAAGCTAGAATACGTTTTGTATCTTTTTCAAAGATGGCGTAGCCGGTTCCCATGAAAGTCGTCGCTATGCCCAAAATTTTGACGATAGTATCAATCTCATCGGAAATAAAAGCACAGCGCAACAGCGGTAAAATACTAGCTTTGATGACAATTCCTGATAGTAATGCTGAGACTGGGGTTTCTGATTCAGAGTGAGTTAGCGGCAGCCACAATCCCGATACAAAAATCCCCCCTTTAATCAACAATCCTAGAAATATCAGGGCTAAAGCTTCTGGCGGAGCACCCTTTAAACCCTCAAAACCAAAGGACTTATGAGTTTGTTAGACTAGCACAGCGCCCACCAGATAAAATAGCATGGCGGTGTTGCTGATAAATAGATAGCGCAAACCTACCCAAAGCGAGCGATCGGTGCGAGGATAGGCAATTAACAGAAAAGCAGCAATCCCGCTGACTTCTAAGGCGACATATAAACTGACAAAATCTGCACAGACAAAGGGAGCATTTGTGCTGCCGTGCAAAATAATCATCATCGAGTAAAAGAAAGCTGTTTTACCGCTGTGCCAACAGTAGACAATTACAGCAGCAGTTACTAGAGCATTTGTCAAAATAAAGTAGGCGCTTAAATTGTCTGCGACTAATTCGACGCCGAAATTATCTAGTAATTTTAGCGTTAAGGGTGAACTCTCTCGAAATAGCAGCAGCGCGTAGCCTGCCGAAACAAAGGTAACCCCCAAGGCGAGATATTTGTCAAGCTTGGGGAGTAGATAAATAACGAACCCGATAAAAGATGGTAGTATCAGCCAAGCGATCGTCAGGATATTCATGGATGGGTGTTAGGGCGTGTTATTTTTTTCAATTTCGTTGGTTTCCAATGTGGGATTGTCTCGTGCTAGCTTCATTACACCTACCAGCATCAGGGCTTGAATCGAAAAGCCGATGACGATCGCCGTTAAGATGATCCCCTGGGGGACTGGATCGGCGTAAGCTCTATTTTTGACTTCTCCCATAATTGGCGTGAACAAGCCATTGAGGGATGCAATCACGACATAATAGGCAATTACACCGGTACTCATCACGTCCATAGAGACGATCTTCATTACCAGGTTCTTTTTAAGGATGATACCAAAAAATCCGCACAATATTGTGGCAAATACGAAGGCTTCTAACACGGAAATTTTTGTGGATTAAGGTTTGGTTACAATCATACATTACTCAGGCACTACCGAGTTGGAGAAGCGTGTTAAATTAAAGTAGCGACTCTCACCGAGCGATCGCCCGCCTGTGCGATCGGGCACCAGCAGTTGCGGTTTCGTCCGTGTCACCGCTCTTGTTTTGCGAAGTTGCCCAATTTGTCAGGCGGTGAGGTTAGATTTTGGGGAATCAACCCTCAATCCTGAAAAATTAAAAGTGTAAAATTCAAAGATTTATGATATTATTAGCTGTAAATTGCAATCGCAACAATTCATTTCCAGTTGGCTGTTGAATCTTGGTTGTTAATAATTTTTGGAAAACTTTTAATTAATTGAATTAGCTTTAAATAGTTCGATTTTTAGAGCGCCAGGGAATTACTGGCTCCGATCCGTGCGACGAATAGTTTTGTCTTTAGTTGGATAAAAAGCTCGGCTCTTGTGATGTGCAATAGAAAAAATATGCTATGTCGAAAATCCCAATTGCGATCGATGCAATTCCTACTCGCTTCAAAATAGCACGATAGTTGTGCATTTGTTTTGAGGTTTCAGGGTTTGTTAAGCAGAAACTATGAATTTTACGGTATTTTGAAGGATTGTCACAAAAGCCGATCGCCCTTTCCAGACAAATCGCTCGCCCGCAACAACAACCGGAGCGGCGTTAGTACAATTATCTAATGAATTTAGCGAATTGAACAACCGGGTTTTTGTCAAGTACGCAGGATAACGGCACTGTCGATCGGCAAAAAACCGCCTCAATGTCAGTCAAGTTACGTTATTGACATTCCTCGGCCCGATTGGCCGGGGAGTGTCAAAAAAATGCTTTCTTCCCCACTCTGGCACTCTCCCCCAGTCAGGTGACTCGCCAGGAGGAAGTTCGATCGCCCCAAAGCCGCCTAAATTAAAAACTAGCCGTGGAGGATTCGATCGCACAAACCATGAAACTGCTCAACCACCGCACTCGACTGCTTCTTTCCGCCGGCATCCTCGGCCTGGTCTACTTTGTCACCGGAAAACTCGCAGTGTCGGTACTGGGACTGGTAAAAGCCGAAGCCTCCCCGGTGTGGCCGCCCGCCGGTATTGCCCTGGCGACATTGCTGCTGCAAGGGCGGCGGATGTGGCCGGGAATTGCCCTCGGTTCGGTGCTGTTAAACTCAACCGCCGGATATGGTGTACCCTCCGCCGTCATTGTCACGTCGGCCTTTAGCGTCACCGTGCAAGCGCTGGCTGGGGAGGCCGTGCTCAGTCGCAGCGGATTTTCTACTAAGCTCGATCGACTGCGAGATGTTCTGGCTTTAGTAGCGGGCGCTGTCATCGGGTCTACTTTGGTGGGTTCTACCCTGGGCAATTTGGGCACTTGCATTTTTGGTTGGGCTCAGTGGAGCAATTTCTCTCGGAATTGGTGGACTACATGGCTCGGAGACGGCATGGGAATCTTGATTTTCACTCCTGTTTTCCTGACTTTAAACCATGCCGTTAATAGTTGCAAATTTCCACTAAAACTGAGATGTTTCATTATTTTCAATTACTTGTTTAGAAACAGGCAAGATGCCTGTTCCACAAAAGATGAATTTGATTGTGGAACAGGCAAGATGCCTGTTCTGGACAGCGGTGTAAGGTCGGAGCTAAAATCTCGGATTTTTACAAATTTTAAAGCATTTTTTGAATGGAATGATTACAAATTACAAATTACAAATTATTCCAGCAGATTTCAGGGGGGAAAAAACCGTTACAATCTTCGATTTTTAATTGTTAATTATTCAGAAATAGCTCTGTGGCTAACTTTATTGCTTAGCGTTAGTTCGATAGTTTTTTGCTCGAAAACACAGGCGGCAAGCGCTCTGTACCCGCTGGAATATTTGCCTTTTCCTCTGATAGTTTGGGCCGCTTTGCGATTTCGTCAGCCGGGAGCGATTTTTGCTTATTCGATCGTGTCTTACATCGCGATTTTGGGAGCGGTGCAGGGAGGCGGCCCGTTTTTGGTCAGAAGCGAAAATCTGCAACAGGCGGTTTTATTTTTACAAGCTTTTACCGGTACGATCGCCCTTGTGGCGCTGATGTTGGCTGCAGCCGTGGCCGAACGCGAGCAAGCGCTGGAGTTCCTGGGCCGCACGGCCGCTCTGCTGCGCGATCGCGAAGCCAGTTTAGCTAACGCTCAGCGCATCGCTCAGTTAGGAAATTGGGATTTAAATTTCACCGCCATTGCACCAACAGAAAACTGCACGGCATCGGCAGAAAACAATATATCATCCAATATCGAACTGCGGTGGTCGGACGAGCTTTATCGGCTGTTGGGCTTGGTTCCGGGAACTCTCAAACCGACACCATCCGTTTTTTTGCAAGCCGTACATCCAGAAGACCGAGAATTGGTGGCGCGATCGCAGTGTCAAGCGATGTTTGAGCGCAAACCCTACTCCATCAACTATCGAATTCTGCTCCCTGACGGCGGAGTGCGCGCTGTCTGCGAACAGTCAGCAATTCACTCAAACATCATAGCGGCCACAGTCCAAGACGTTACCGAACGTCACCGCGCCGAAGCTGCTTTGCGGACATCCTCCGAGCGCGACCGGCTGCTCTCAGAAATGGCCCTGCGAATTCGCCACTCCCTCCACCTCGAAGAAATTCTCAACACTACTGTTGCCGAAGTCCGGCAATTTTTCAAGGCCGATCGCGCTTTCATCGGTATTATGGACGCAGGCGGGGCAAATCTTCCCAGCCCGGTGTACGGTAAAATTGTCGCTGAGTCTGTCGGTGTCCAATACCGTTCTATTGTGGGGTTGGTGCTCACTGACGAGAATCACCTCGAAAAGCAGAAAACTTTTTATGCTAACAACCGCGTCCGAATTGTCTCCGATACTGCTGCGGTGCAAAAGGGCGATCGAGTTGCCCAATTGTACAGCGACTATCAAATTCGGGCTACCTTAAATGTGCCGATCGTCCTCGGCGATGAACTGTTCGGGATCTTGGCCGTCAACCAGTGTTCCGGGCCCCGCCAGTGGCAGGAATTTGAAATTGATTTGTTAGAAAAACTCGCTACCCAAGTGGCGATCGCCCTCCAGCAAGCCCAACTTTTGCAGCAAGTAAAAGAACTCAATGCCAACTTAGAATCTCAAGTCGAAGAACGCACCAGCCAACTGCAGCAAAAAATGCACGAACTGCAAGAAAGCAACCGTCTCAAAGATTTATTTTTGCACGCAGTTTCTCACAATCTCCGCACTCCAGTGATGGGAATGTTGATATTGCTGAAAAATTTGCTCAACAAATCCTCCTGTGAGTCTCTACAGGATGTTCCGGTTTCGCGATCGATTTTGCAGCGCATCGTCCAGGCCAGCGAACACCAATTGACTGTGGTTAATTCCCTCCTCGACGCTCACGCTAGCGAAGTAAAAGGTATTTTCATCCATCCCGCACCGCTGGAATTGCAGCCTTTAACTTCAGAAATTATTGCCGGTTTAGCACCAATGTTAGCCAAAAATCAAGCAATCTTTACTCGCGAAATTCCGCTAAATTTGCCGCTTGTCTGTGCCGATCGCAAACACTTGCAGCGGGTGCTGGAAAATCTGCTAACTAATGCGATCAAACACAATCATCCGGGAGTCAATATCACTTTTAAAGCTGAGGTAATTGAAGTTGAAAAAACGCTAAATTTTGAAGAAAATTCACAATTTTTAACATCTTCCAATAATCCGATCGCCCGCTGTATCGCGAACCAGATACCTGCTGCGGGCGATCGTCCGGGGATGCGCGACACCGCCCCCAAAAATCGGGAAACCCTGACCGAACTTCACCCCGAAAGCAGTTGTCAAATCCCCCCGTATCAGGCTCAAATTGGCAATATCGGCGACAAATTGCCCGAAGCTACCGTAAAAATGGTGCGCTGTACTGTAACAGATAATGGAGTAGGAATCAGCCCCAAACAGCGGGAATCTCTGTTTGAACTTTACGTTCAAGACCCCAATAGCCGACAATTAACAGGACTGGGTTTGGGACTTTACCTCTCCAAGCAAATTATCAAAGCTCACGGCGGCGAAATCGGTGTCGAAAGCACTCCCGGAGGCGGCTCGACTTTCTGGTTTTCGCTACCTGCTGTCATTCGATTTTAGATTTTAGATTTTAGATTGACCCCACGGATAAATTCGGGGGCTTGAGGATTTGAGATTTGAGATTTTGGATTAATTCCACGGATAAATCCGGAGGCTTGTACCACCTTTGAAATTCGCTTGTCAATTCGGGCGATCGATCTTTCCCAATTCTTTAATCTCTAATCTAAAATCCGCGCTTCCTCATCTTTCCTGAAAGTCGAGTCAAGCGACAACCAAAGCACAAGCGCAACGGGTAAGTTTTTCGACCCACAGCCAACAGCCAACAGCCAGTAGGGGCGGCGCCCCCGTGCCCGCCCTCTTAACAGCCAACAGCCAGTAGGGGCGGTGCCAAGAGTGCCCGCCCTCTTAACAGCCAACAGTTAACAGTCAACAGCCAGTAGGGGCGGTGCCAAGAGTGCCCGCCCTCTTAACAGCCAACAGTCACCTGACGGTGCAACCGGAATTGATACAATCTAAAAACTAAAATGGTATGAACTATTTCGGCAATGCAAAATCAGTTCAGGCGTTAACAGCTTACGAGGTGTGGCGCAATCGCTTCCTCCAAGATCGGCTGCGCCCTGCTGTCGGAATTGCCATCTTTTTTGCCTTGACAATAACTGTCTATTTTATGGGCGAAGCATTCTTTGTCCGCCAGGACTTTAAAAATATTTATTTGTACACTAGCGCTGCTGTAGAAATAGGTTTGCTGACCTGTTTTGTGCTGCAAAAAACCTCCTTTGGACAGCGCTATCCCGGTTTGCTATTTTTGGGATTTTCGTGGTCGCTGACGGTCATTATACAGCTTGGGCTAGCTGTCGCAGGCTCCGGAGAATTACCGATTTTTACCTGGACTTTAGCGTTTCTGATCCAAGCTACGCTGATGCCAGTCCGCTGGCGTCTCCACCTGATTTCTCAACTCGGCGTTTTGTGCTGCCACATCGGGATAAATTTGGTTTTAAATCTAAGTTTTGCTAAGTATACTGCTTTTCGGTTGACCGGGTTTTACTTGTATTTGTTTTGGTTTTGTTTGATTTGCGATTTGTCGGTTTATTGGTACGAATGCCTGCAACGAAAAGAGTTTAGTACCAGACGCAAGTTGGAATCTGCTTACCAACAATTGGAGGTGGCGGAGGCGAAGTACCGCAGCATTTTTGAGAATGCCGGCGAGGGAATTTTTCAAAGCACTCCTGACGGCCGCTATATTACTGCAAATCCTGCTTTGGCGCGGATTTGCGGCTGCGATTCTCCCGAAGAGGTGACGGCAAAGTTTACTGATATCGAGCGGCAGTTGTACGTCGATCCCGATCGCAGAAATGAGTTTTTGCGATCGATCGAGGAAAGCGGCACAGTATCGGATTTTGAATCTAAAATTTACCGCTGCGACGGCAGTATTGTCTGGATTTCCGAGAAAGCGCGGGCGGTACGAGATAGCAGCGGTTCCTTGCTTTATTATGAGGGTTTAATGGAGGATATCACGCAGCGGAAACAAGCCCAAGAATCGCAGCGGTTGTTTATTCACGCTCTTTCTCACGACTTGCGAAACCCGGTAGCGGGAATGTTAATGGTGCTGAAGAATTGGCAAACAAAAACTGGAGATGCGATCGCAATTCCCCGTTCTGTTTTGGATCGGATGATTCAAGGTAGCGAACAGCAGTTGCGCTTGATAAATTCGCTGTTGGAAGTTCACGCCGGAGAATTGGGCGGTTTGTTTCTGCACTGCGATCGGTTAGATTTGAGGGCGGTAGTGGAAGCAGCAGCGGCAGATTTGGAGCCTTTAATGAATGAGGCTCAAGCTACTTTTAAAAATTTAGTGCCGGATGATTTACCCGCCGTGAATGCTGATACTACTCAGTTGTGGCGCGTGTTTTCTAATTTAATTTCTAATGCTTTGAAACACAATATGCCCGGATTGAATTTAACGGTTTCCGCTCAAATAATTAATCGGCAAAAAGATAGGATAAATTCAATTAGAGCAAAACAAAATATAGAAAAATTCCCAATTCCCAATTCCCAATTCCCAATTCCCAATTCCCGAAATAGCATGATTTACTGTACGGTTGAAGATGACGGAGTGGGAATATTACCGGAACAGTGCGAACATCTGTTTGACCTTTATGTGAGGGGTTATCAATCCCGACACTCGGTGGGTTTGGGTTTGGGTTTATATCTTTGCAGGCAAATTATAGGCGCTCACGGCGGGGAAATTGGGGTAATTAGCAGTCCCGGTGCTGGGGCAATTTTTTGGTTTACTTTGCCGCTGGCTGAGAATGGTAGTTGATTTTTTGGTTGACTAGATTCGATCTGTTCGCAGTGCAGACTTCAGTCCGCGAAATGGAGCGTATGCAAGTCCGCACTACAAACCAATCTTATGGTTTTCAGTCTGTTAGAGAGTCGATGGCAGGGTGTCCCCCACCATCTCTCCTACAAAACCGGGAAGAGCGACTTTCACCGCACACGGCTCCTGAGTGATGTAATCCTGGTTATGGATACAGTATGATCGCATAAT
>NZ_JBARVX010000139.1:0-2058 GCF_049646505.1 Microcoleus sp. | reverse complement strand
AGTCATCAGTCATCAGTCATTAGTCATCAGGAAGAGGGAAGAAGGAAGAGGGAAGAAGGAAGAGTTGACAGTTGACAGAAGGAAGAGGGAAAAACAGTTATTCGTGCATCCCTGACTAATGACTACTGTTAGCGAGAACTTAAGAGCGCACTAATAACTAAGGTTCGCGAGCAGAGACTAATGACTAATGACTAATGACTAATGACTACTGACTAATGACTAATGACTAATGACTACTGACTACTGACTAATGACTAATGACCAATGACTAATGACTAATGACCAATGACTAATGACTGCTGAAATCTACAACTTTGTCAACATCTAAAAACAGCAATAACTGCCTTTGTAGCTTGTATGCTCCTCGAATTAGCGGGCGTATTTTGTTTGTAAAAGTATCTGGAGGAGTTTCAAAATCTGCTTGAGATACTTCTAAGACATCTCCAATATCATCGACCAACAAACTGACTGTTTCATCCCCGGTTCTTACTATCACATTTAAAGGCAATTTTTCGACTGGTCGATCGCACAAATCCAATCGCCTCCGCAAATCAATCGCCGTGACAATTTGCCCCCTTAAATTGATTAATCCGCCCACTAATGCGGGTGCTAGCGGGACTCTGGTCATCTCCTGATAGCGGATGATTTCTTGCACTTTTTCAACTTCTATGCCCAAAAATAGGCTGTCAACAAAAAAGGTACAAATTAGAGTTGGTTCAGGCATTTTTAATGATTCCTTTAATGGCATTACCTTGCGTTTGCCAACATCTGCTGAACTCCGAATAAATTGTTGCTAATTACTGCATCGACATCGAGAATTTCGGTAACTTGACCCTGAATCACGGCACAATATGAAATTCCTGCTTGAGTAGCTGCACCTTTGATGTCGATCGACTGTTCTACAATATCCACGATGCGATCGACTACTAAACCGACTTGGTGTTCTGAGCCGATCGACACCACGACTAACGGCAGTTTATCATCTGCAGCGCGCGATCGCCCGCCAAGACCGTTGGCCGAATTCGCCGCACCGCCACCGCTACCAAACACCGCCGACAAATAAATCACCGGCATAATTTGGTTGCGGTACTGCACCACTTGCTGCTTTCCGACTCGCTCCAAAAGATGGCCGGGAAACTCTTCCAAGCGGCAAACTCGCGATAGGTGAATCGCCATCCGCCGACTGTCTGGGCCCTGAAACACTAACAACTGCTGCGGGGGTTCTGAAGATTCGCGCCGGCTGTTTTCATCAGCTAAAATAGCCTTTTCTTGAGCTTCCGTCATGTGGGTTTGCTGAGCAATCCCGTGCACGTCCAAAATCAAAGCAACTTTACCGTCGCCCATGATAGTTGCTCCCGCAAAACAAGCTAGAGATTTTAGTTGTTTTCCTAAAGGTTTAACCACAATTTCTTGGGTGTCGTTGATGGCATCCACCACCAATCCAAAAGGTTTGTCTGTAGCTTGCACTACTACAATATTCAAAGCCTCATCTATGTCGAATTGGGATTTTTTGCCATTTTCTACAATTTTTGTTTCTAACTGCAATTCCTGGTTCAAATAAATCAGCGGCAGCAGTCGCCCCCGCAACCGATAAACGGGCGTTCCGTGAAACATTTCGATGTTTTTTATTTGTTCTCCTTCCAAGCGCATCAATTCTAACAAGTTGACTTGAGGAATTGCGTAGCGGTCGCCTCCTGTAGTAATAATTAATGTTGGAATAATCGCCAAGGTTAAAGGAATTTTGAGCTTAAAAGTCGTGCCTTTGTCTACTTGACTGTGAACGTCGATCGTGCCGCTGATTTTTTCAATATTTGTCTGCACCACGTCCATTCCCACTCCCCTGCCGGAGATGTTGGTGATTTTTTCGGCTGTGGAGAAACTGGGCAGAAAAATCAAATTTAGTGCTTCGCGATCGCTCAGTTTTGCCGCGTCAACAGCAGAAAATATTCCTTTTTGCACGGCTTTATTTCTAATCCGCTCCGGGTCGATTCCCCCGCCGTCATCGGAGATTTCAATGTTTACTTGACCGCTTTCGTGATAGGCTCGCAGCAGCAGTTT
>NZ_JBARVX010000138.1:0-3136 GCF_049646505.1 Microcoleus sp. | reverse complement strand
TTATTCAGCAAGCCCTAAGTCCTGTCAACAATGTTATACCAATTTCATAAAGTTATGCTACTACCGAAAGTTTGACTCCCCCCCTTTATAAGGGGGGGTTGGGGGGGGTAGATATGTAGCGCTATTTTATGAATTTGGTATTACTATCGGCATGATTTTTGTAGACTGTCACGATGAGTCTCTTTACTGAGCCGTGGCTAGCCAGGTTCTAGCAGCTTCAATTTGAGATCGCTCAAACACCTTCATCTTGAAAGGATAAATGCCGCTTGCAGCCTCAGCGATGGTTTGCAACCATTTCGCGTCAACTACGATCGCTGCGTGGGTGACATCGTTGATGCGTCGAATCTGCTGCAAATCACTCCAGAGCGCCATCGGGTCTATCCCTTCAAAATTACGGATTTCTTCTAAGACTCGCAGCTTGTTATGCTTAGCAAAGTCAGCATCCGCCTTAGCAATGAGATGCTCAAAATCTGCTGCGGTGATTTTGCCTTCCACAACAATTTCGACAATGTTGTTATTTTCATTGTTCTTGTACTTCAGCCCTGACTTTTCAGTGGACGTAGGTGACTGCACAGGTGCTGTCAACAGCCACGCACGGGCTTCCTCAATTTGCGATCGCTCGAATGCCTTCACCTTGGCAGACAAAATGTTGCCAGCCGCAGCGGAAATTGTGCGAACCCATTCCGCATCTGCAACCACCGCCACATGAGTGAAATCGTTCACATGGTTCAGCCCAAACTGAGCATCTTTCCAGAGCGCGATTAAATCCATGCCCTCAAAACTACGAATTTCTTCCAGCAGCCTCAGCTTGCTGTGATTTTCAATGTCAGCCTTCATCTGAGTAACGACTCGATCGAAATCTGCTTCAGTAATTTTGCCTTCAACCGTGAGTTCGACAATGTTGTTGTTGGGGTTATTTCTGTACTCAATCATCAGATGTCTCCTTTAGTTAATACCAAATTGATAAAATAGCGCTACATATCTACCCCCCCCCAACCCCCCCTTATAAAGGGGGGGAGTCAAACTGTCGGTAGTAGCATAACTTTATGAAATTGGTATAAGTTGTGGTTATGGTGTTTTTACGTAGTTGATTTTAGAGTGTTAAATGGCAACACCTTCTTGAGATAGAATTTGGGCGGTTGCTTTCTTTGGTTGTCTTTCAAGCTGCTCGTCTGCTAAAACCAGCCCTAACTCAGAGCGAATATCAGCGATCGCACGTGTCCAATTTTCCTCAAACCGATAAGTCAGTAAACAGGTTGCCTGCTCACCCAGTTCCTTACCTCTGCGGGCACTGGCAAAAATCGCCTGAGCTTGCCTCGGCTTGATGATTAAAAAGATCAACTTGATTAGGGGGTAAACCAGATTCAGGGCTTTGGTGTAGTTCTGACCTACAGTAAAGGCAAACACGCCCGCTTCACCGGGATAGCTGGTATCAAACCCCAGCAAAATATGAAAGATGTCGTGGGTGACGGTGTACCGCAGTGCGAACGGATGACGCGAGGCTTCTATCCGCAAATCATCGCTGATTTCTAACGGTTGAATCCCGTTTTTGTGCATATGCTGGGCGTACTCATAGCCCAATGTGCCTTCAGGAAGTTGATTGAGTTCTGCTAAATCGATGGTGGGATAGTAACCTGAAACGTCCTGTAGTTGCACCAGCAGGTCAGGATTTGTACCCCATCCGTACAGTTCAGATTCGAGCAGCGCAGCGTCTCCGGTTTCTCCTTTTGTGAAGTAGTCTTTGTATGCTTTGATGAAGCGGTTGATGGTTGCCATGATGATGACCTTTTATAGTTTTTATAGGTTGGAAAGATTGCTCGGATTTAAGCTGCGATTGTTTGTTGAATTTGACCTTTAGCTGCATTTCCAGTTTGTGTGCCTGCGAATTCGCTCTCTTTCAAAATCAGCCCTAACTCAGCGCGAATATCAGCGATCGGACGCGCCCAGTCTTCTTCAAACCGATAGCTCAACAAGCATTCTGCCTGTTTGCCGAGGGCTTTGCCTCTGCGAATATTGGCGCGCATCTGCTGACTTTGAGCGCGAAAAATCAGTGGATATAGGGTTGTCATCACAGGCCCAAAGGCGTTGAGAAGCTTGCTGTAGTCTTGGGCGATCGTAAATGCTGCTACACCCATTTCGCCTGCATAACTGGTATCAAACCCTAGCAACACATGAAAGATGTCATGGGTAACGGTGTAGCGCAGCGCGAACGGACTGCGATCGGCTTCTGCCTGCAAATCGTCGCTGATTTCTAACGGTTGAATCCCGTTTTTCAACATATGTTGGGCATACTCATAGCCCAAGGTGCCTTCAGGAAGCTGGCGAAGTTGCTCGATATCAATGCTGGGATAGTAGCCTGCAAGGTCTTGCATTTGAGCCACAATAGCGGGATTAGCACTCATCCCAAAAACTTCAAATTTGAGAAAGGCGATGTCTCCAGTCTGTCCGGATGTGTAATAGTCTTTAATTGCTTTGATGAAGCGTTTGATATTAGCCATGATTGTTACCTTCTGAAATGTCTTTGATGCGTTATGCAGTCGCGTTAGCGGCAGATGAAGAATTGCCTTGTACGACTAGAATGAGAAGTGCTTGAGTAAGGTGACTATTCAGCTATGTGACTGCACAGTCATATCATATCAACCAAAGACCTATCTGTCAAGTGCAGCGTTGTTGCATTCTCTACAGATTTACTGAGTCTGAATTAGCGTGTGCCCGGTTTTATTTGAGTCAAGGGATTTTCAAACCATACAAACCGCTGTGGGAAAGGCATTGAAAGACCTTCGCGGTCGAAGGCTTTTTTTAAGCGCAGTCGAAACTGGCGATCGACGATCCATTGCTGTCGTGGCGCTGTGCGAATCCAAAGCCGGATGGTAATACTGTTGTCACCAAAGGCATCAACCCCTCTAGCACTTGGGGCGGCGCTAAGATGAATGATTGCCATGCTGGATCTTGGCTCAAAGGCGGCTTGGCAGAATCTTTTTTAATTTGGACACGAACAAACGGTTTTATGTCAACTCTGAATCTAAGTTTTCAGTTTTGGGTGTGAACAGAAGATACAGGCAAGGAATAACCACCAACGCAATCAGCGTGGCGGCAAGCAAGCCGAAGATAATGGCACCACACAACGGCATCCAGG
>NZ_JBARVX010000137.1:0-3640 GCF_049646505.1 Microcoleus sp. | reverse complement strand
GTGGGAGAGGGGGAAAATATACCCTCGGACTTTTTCCTTCTCCGGGTAGCATCCGTGACATCCGTGACATCCGTGACATCCGCTACATCCGCTACAAAATCCGTTGCCGAACCTTCCTCGCGATATAATTCGTAGCAGCAAATAGCGACTGCTTGAGCGAGATTTAGGGAGGTGTAAGCATTGCTGCTGGGAATGCGGATCAGGCGCTGGGCGCGGTTTAATTCGCTGTTAGTCAAGCCGCAGTCTTCTCGACCAAAAATTAGGGCGCTGGGGGCTTCTACCAACCAAGGTAAAGCATCGGCTGGTGCTTCTAGCTGCATTGGGTGCGATCGGCTGTCGTCTCCTGTAGTGGCGATCGCCCTGACACATCCTACCAAAGCTTCTGGTAAAGTTGCTACTACTTTAACCGTTTCCAATACATCGGCGGCGCGCACGGCCATCAGTCGGGCTTCTTCCCCCAAGTGATCGCACTGGGGATTGACCAAAATTAATTGGTGCAAACCCATATTTTTCATCACTCTGGCTACTGAGCCCACGTTTAATGGCCCTGCGGGTTCGACTAAGACGATTCGGATGTTGGCGGCGGCCGTTTCGAGCATTTAATTTACGAAAAAAGAACAAGCAAGAAGGAAGAAGCAAGAGGCAATAATAGCAAGGGTTTGAGCATCTAGAACAAAACTTACGTATTGACAAAAAATATTATCTATGTATTCTCGATCGTACCATCACTGCTAAGATTTGCCAAAATATGCTCGCGGACAACTAAAGTGAACAGATTCCTCCCGTATATTGCAAGGATTTTTTGTGAGTGAAGTCAATGATTGTTGCATTCCCGGAAAAGGCTCACCGAAGGCAGTTATATCGTTTCCGGTTGCATCGGAATAATAAAATCGAGTCAACAGTTAACACTCAACCATTCAGTTTTTCGACCCGCCCGTCAACAGTCAACAGTCAACAGTCAACAGTCAACAATCACCTGACGGTACAACCGGAATTGATATTAATCGTGAAGTTCGCCAATAGTATCGATTGCTACTCAAACCCCGATTTCAAGATTTGAGCTAACGCATCCTTAATCCCGATCGGGTTAAGGAATGAAAATTTAATAACTTAAGCGACTGCTCGTTACCAGGCAGAGCCTGGTAATGCAGATCCGGAGGCTCTGCCTCCTTTGAGAAAATCAACTTACAGGAGAGAAAACTCTAGGAGGTGTTTAAGTTATTAAATCTGCTCGTTACCAGGCAGAGCCTGGTAATGCAGATCCGGAGGCTCTGCCTCCTTTGAGAAAATCAACTTACAGGAGAGAAAACTCTAGGAGGTGTTTAAGTTATTAAATTTTCGATCCTAAGTGCAGCGCTGTCGATAAATTTGAGCCGCTTTATCTGTAGGATTGCGGCGCAGGCACTCAGCAAATAATCGCTCAGAATCTCTAAGCTTTTGGCAATGGTAGAGTATCAAAGCTTCTTCAAATAGCGTTTTCGTGGCTGCCTTGCCCTCATAAGTCTCAGGCGGATCGGCATCGAAAACTTCAAACATCGAGACCGCTTTTGATTTTCCCTTAACTTTTACGCGATCGATCAGACGGATAGCATACTGGTTAGAATCTGACAAAGACACGAAAGTGTAGTTACTAATTAACATCGAAATCCCATATTGTTTAGTCAAGCTTTCTATCCGCGAGGCTAAATTCACGGCATCGCTAATCACCGTGCTATCCATCCGGTTTTTTCCCCCCACCGTACCGAGTATTAAAGAACCTGTATTGATGCCAATACCAATCTTAATCGGCACGTATCCAGAAGCGGTGCGATGTTGATTGTATTCGCTAAGACGATGGAGCATATCAATTCCTGCTTTCACTGCATTATCTGCCTCGCCACTAAATAGAGCCATAATTGCATCGCCAATATATTTATCAATAAATCCTTGATTTTCAGTAATAGCTGGCTCCATTTGAGACAAATAGGCATTGATAAATTTGAAATTGTCTTGAGGGTTCATACTTTCCGACAAAGTTGTGAAGTCACGAATATCGGAAAATAGTACCGACATATCCTGTTGAACTTGGTCGCCTAATTTAACATCAAGAATGCTCTCTTTATCCAAAATTTGGAGGAATTGACGGGGGACGAAGCGCTCAAAAGCCTGATTGAGTTCGGTGAGATTATTGTAGAGACTGGCATTTTCAATGGAAATTGCTGCCTGAGAGGAAAGCAGATTTAAGAGTTCTACGCGATCGGAAGTAAAAGCCTCTGTGGTTAGATTATTTTCTAAATAGATAATTCCTGCGAGTTTACCTTGATGTTGGAGAGGAAAGCACAAAATTGATTTAGGCTTATGCTCTTTGATATAGGAAGAATTAGCAAATTGAGGGTCATTAGCAGCATCGTTCAAGACTACACTTTCTTGCGTGCGAGCCACATAGTTAACAATCATGTGAGAGATTAGAAGTTTATCATCAGGTTCCCATACAGACTGGACAGGGATTGACTGCAACACAGTCACGCCATCTCGATCCGCAAAGCCTTCAGCTTCAATCAGCAATTTTCCCTTCTTTTCCAGAATCAAAAAGCCCTTTTGCGCTCCAGCATTCTCAATAATAATCCGCATCAATTTTGCCAGTAATTTATCTAGCACAATTTCCTCGGATAGGGTTTGTGAAGCTTTCATGACTGTGGTCAAATCCAGATCGGAAGAAGTGCTCCTGCCAGTTGTGGTAGAGATAGTAGATAGCTTTGTGCTATGTGTTCCCCTGTTCGAGGGCTTTCTTTGTAATAACTGAGGATAGCGCGTATCTAAATCGTTAACTTTAGCTGTTGCGCCCCAGCGTTGGTAGCCATAGCGGGCATCTTGCATATAGACTTTAGCAATCTTCTCTTTACCTTTACCTAACCAAAACTTAGCTGCTAGTTCCGACGCTAGCGCTTCATTCTGCAAAAATTTATTTTCTCGCGCTGACTCGATCGCGCGATCGTACAAATCCTGCGCTTCCAGAACATTGCCTGTAATTCGCGCCAACTCAGCTTCGATTAGCAGACGTTGATGAAGGTAGGTACTCGGACAATGTTTACTCCAGAGTTTGAATTTCTCAAGATTCGATTTAATCTTCTCCACGTACTGTGCCTGTTTTTCACCATCAGCATAGTCATACCCAACTGATAAGGCTAGACATTGATGAAAATGGAAAGCCGGATTAATAAAAATCCCCGCCGCGCCTATCAAATATTTTTCGGCAGAGTTAGCATAGTCGATCGCCTTCTGAGAATCTGAATACCAGTTGGCTAAAGACAATTTACAGGCTATTTCTATAAATACCGTGAACAAATCATTTTTTTCAAGGCAAGACTTAATGATCTCCTTGGCATTCGGCCATAAGGATTCATCAAGAACAGTCCAATCCTCAACGGGTTCAACCAAATTATAAATAGTCGCTTTAACCGCATAATAATATTGCACCATGTTGGGATCGACTTTTTTCAAACCGGGGATAATCTTATCAATTTTTTCTGATAATTCTTTTAACGAATCAGTCCCCCAAAAACACATAAACAAAAAGTTGATTGCACAATATCCTGCCCATTGATAAGCACCGTTTTCTATGCCGCTATAATAACCTCTCATTAAATGCTCTTTAGAGCGA
>NZ_JBARVX010000136.1:0-8727 GCF_049646505.1 Microcoleus sp. | reverse complement strand
CCCCCTCTCCCCCTCTCCCAATCTCCCTCTCTCCCCCTCCCCCCCTCTCCCAATCTCTCCCGGAGAGCGGCTTCGCAGATTTGGTATAAAGCTCTTCAATTATTTAGGTTCGTACTGAGCCTTTTTTCTCTAGACAAGTAGATACAGTTGTATATGCCTGCGGAAGGAACTTTTGCAGACATTTCGCCATCTTTTTTGATAAATTATTTCCTGGGACAGATGGTAATTTTGTCAAACAATTGTTACCTTTTGTAATATATACTAAAGCCAGATGGGCCGGGATGCCATCCTGAAACCAAGAGCCGATCGCTGAAACAAGTTACAAATTGGGTTGATCCAGGTTTTTTACTTTCAAGTCACCTTTACTGACACAGGAGTCTTTCGTCATGAGCCAACCAGCAGAATTGTCTTTAGAGCAACAATTTAGCCTGTGTTCCTTCAAAACACAGGTAAGTGACATGAGCCGCGAACAAGCTCAGGAGTTTTTGGTCAAGCTTTACGAGCAGATGATGTTGCGGGAAACTATGTACCGTCATTTTCTCAAACACCACTGGGGTTTAGAACCTAACCCCGGTGTTGAGTAGCACAGAGTCGCAGTCGGCGACCTCCGTCTCTTACTCTCTTCCCTCAGTTGGAAAGGAGTTGGGGGTGATGGGGCGTCACTCTTTGAGCCGAAAGTAGAACCCGCGCTTATGCAGAAAGTATCTGCACAGACTGATTGTCGATCGGGAAAATTTGACAGTTTATTTCTTGATTCCCATCATTTTGGGGAGTCGAGGCGAGGAATCTGTCGATCGACCTCAAAAGATCGCGCCAAAATAATTTATTGCGCCGGGAATTGAAAATTTGATAATTATTAATTATAATCGAGCCTTAATTTTTTAATCAATAAAAACTTTTAACCAATTAAATATATTTGTGTGTATTTGCGGCTGGTGAGGTTTGACAACAATGGCGCTAGCCGGACATTTGAGCGCGACCTCCGACTAGCAATACCTTCAATTTTCCGATCGAACCCTAGAACAGGTAACTGTTGACTCTATCAAAAAGAGTTATTCCGGCTGACGTTCCAGAGTCGCCTCCATCGTACTGGTCAAGTAATGACCGGACATGAGGCCGCTAGATTGATAGTAGTGATTGTCATCAACGCGGTGAAGGGTATCAAAACCAGTCCGCCGCTGGCGTTCGTCTCCCAGCACCCAGTAACGCTGGACGATCGACTGGGGAGCAATCCAACCTTCGCCCTCGACGCGGCCGAGTTCGCTGTGTTGGAGTACAAAAGTATACTGCCGTTCGTCGCTGTTGAGGTGTCCTCGGTAATTCAAAATAATATCTTCCCGATCGCCTCCTGGAAAAACGAGCTTCGTCACCATATTGAACCAATCTGTTCGGTTCCAGCTAAGTAAAGTTTTGCCTTTAACCGTAATTGGCACGCCATTGCGCTCAATCCAACTTCCGTCGAACGTCCATTGGCCTGATTCCATTAAAAACGTGTGAGCCACAGTGCTGTTCCTATGCTTTTCCTGCTGGCTACAATACGGGTGCAACAACGCACAGCCGTTGTCGCTCAGACTATATGCTATCACGCCCAACCGTGCCAACAAGAGTTAATTTCCCCTAAAAGTACCGGTGCCCGGGCGCCAGTCACTTGAGGCAGATTGCCGGGAATGCCCCGAACCCGCCATACGGCTAAAACCGCGAAAGCGATCGCCTCTTTAAAATCTACACTCAAGCCGGCCTCAGAGGTAGTCAACACTTGGACTGGATGCAATTGAGATTGCAATCGGCGTTTTAAGTAGAGATTGTGGCTACCGCCCCCGCACAGCAAAACTCGATCGGGCATTGCCGGCAAAAAAGCTTGGTAACTGCCAACAATCGAAGCCACAGTCAGTTCTGTCAAAGTAGCGAGCACATCAGCAGGACTGAGATGGTAAGCGGATGCCTCTACCAAACACCGATCGAAATAGTCTGCCCCAAATAACTCTCGCCCCGTCGATTTCGGCGGTGGGAGGCGGAAGAACTCTTGAGCGAGCCAATCCTCGACTAAAGCTTGACAGGGAGTGCCGGTTGCAGCCCACTCTCCACCTGAGTCGATCGTCAAAGAGCCGCCAGAGAAGTGTACCGCTGCCAAGTCTAACAGCGAATTTGCAGGCCCTGTATCCCAACCCAATATTCCATCCCCAAGAGCCGAAATTTCCGACTCGTTCTGGTTTTCCCTCTTTTTCCGGGCTGGGAGATAGGCAACATTGCCAATTCCGCCCAAATTTTGGATGCAGAGGCTGCGGTTGGGTTCGGCCAGCAGGCAGGCATCAACTATAGGGACTAAGGGTGCTCCTTGACCCCCTGCTGCAATGTCTGCCGATCGAAAATTGCTCACAGTAGTAATGCCTGTCAGTTCGGCAATTAGCGAGCCCCGTCCGAGTTGCAAGCTGTAGCCCATGAGTCCATCTTGGAGATATTTCTCCCCTGTTTCTGGCGGTCGGTGGTAGACGGTTTGACCGTGAGAGCCGATTAATTCTGCACTATCATATTCTGCTTGAATTGTCAAGGCTGCGGTAGCAAATTCACGGGCGATGGCATCATCTAATTGGGCGAGTTCGGCCATTGACAAAGCTGAGCCGCTGCAAACCGAGAGAATTTGCGATCGCAAATTAGCAGGATAAGGGAAAGTCTTACCGGCCACCAAATTTACTTTCAAGTCTGTTTGGGAACCGACCACATCAACCAAAGCAGCATCAATACCATCAACTGACGTGCCGCTGATCAAACCGATAACGCGGGTCATTCAATTTTAGATTTTAGATTTTAGATTTTAGATTTGGAGATTTGGAGACAGCGCGAGGGCGCGAGGGTGCGAGGATATTATTTGAGGTCGATCGTCACGATCACCACAGTAATATTATCGCGTCCCCCTTTATCCTTAGCAGCTTCAATCAAAGCAGTTGCAGCACCCTCGCAGGCGCGAATCGACTTGAGAGGCGAAGCAATCAAAGGATCCGAAAGTTCCTCAGTCAAGCCGTCACTGCACAGCAGCAACCGATCCCCAGGCTTTACGTCCACCGGCACGATATCTATCTCGCGCAAATCATCGCGGCCCAAACACTGGGACAAAACGTGACGCCAAGGATGACTGCGAGCCTGCTCCGCAGTCAGGGCTTTTCTTTTAACAGCCTGAGCCACCCAAGTCTGGTCTTCAGTAATCTGCTCCAAGCGAGGTCCGTGCAGCCGGTACAAGCGAGAGTCCCCGACATTAGCGCACCAAGGTCTGCCCTCATCCCTAAACATCAGAACCACAGCCGTAGTCCCCATATCAGCGCGCTCGGGATGGTCGAGCTGATCCGTCAAAATTGCTTGATTGGCAATTAGCAAAGCCTTTTCCAACAACAGGGGAGAATCTTCAGGCCCTTCCCAATGTTCGAGCAAATAAGATTGAATGGCCCCAGTCGCAATCCGGCTGGCTTCTTGACCTCCAGCGTGTCCTCCCATTCCGTCGGCAACTATGAAAAATCGCCCGTCAGGGTCCATGTAGTACGAATCCTGATTTACGGAACGAACTAGCCCTGTGTCTGTCTTACCTGCGAAAGAGCGTTTCATAGATTGGTGAATGGACTCATCGAACTTAAAAGCTTAATTTAACTGGTGCAATTTTGTATGACAGAACTTAAATCCCGATCGAAACTTCAAATTACTGTCGCCCGCGATCGCCCGTTTTGCCAAAATTGCACTTCCTTGACCTTATATTGTAGATCGTCTGGTGCTAATCGCCTCTGAAAATTTCCGCAAATCAAGCTCCACGAAGCAGCGCCTGCCAAAAAAAACTAGATTTTTACAAAAAATCCGAGGTTTGGCTGGCGAGAAAGCGAGGCAGCAACCGTATTTTTAGCATTAAATCAGTTAACTGCCGTAAATTTTAGAAATAAATTGTCAGCCAGCCAAAACTTAACATTCGAGGTTAAATTTTGGCTGGCTGACAACCTCAAACCTGAAATTTCCCATTTCAAATTTCCGGATTATGACATCCTGTCTAAACGATCGATCCGCTTGAACAAACGCAGCAGAGCCAACCCTGCACCAGCAGCCAGCACAGCCACACCGGCAGCCGGCCAAACGAGATTGCTGACAAACAGAATTGTCGCCGACAAAGTAAAAGCACTCATCATCAAAGTATAATTCGTGCCCATTTGAACGCTAGTCATGCGGCGGATCAATCGCTCTGTTTCGGCAGAACGGACGCGAATCCGCAAATCTCCCTGTTCGAGCTTATCAATAGTCTCTTCAATCCGGCGGGGCAAGCCCAAAGCAGTCGAACTCACCTGAGCCGCCTGACGGCCGATTTCGTTAAAAATGCTGCTACTTGCATCGGAACCGTTTCCATTAGTCATAAGCTGCATGGCAAAAGGCTGTGCCACCTCCATAAAGTTGAACTCGGGATCTAAACCTCGGCCTACCCCTTCGATGGTGGAAAAAGCTCGCATTACAAAAGTAAAGGTAGCTGGGAAGCGAAAAGGTTGCTCGTAAGCAATATCGTAAAGGTCGTCAGTAATCGCGCTTACCGACTGATTTTCAAAAGGCTTGTCCATGAAATTGTCCAGCATATACTGGATGCTGCGGCGCACCGGGCTCATATCACCCGTAGGAACCAAAGCGCCCAAATTGATCAGAGAATCCATAATTCGCTGTCCGTCTTTGGAAGCAATGCCGTAGAGAGTCTCCATCAGTCCTTCGCGGACGTTCGACTGGATTTGCCCCATCATACCGAAATCGTAGAAAATCAGAGATCCGCCAGCACTGACAGCGATATTGCCGGGGTGCGGGTCAGCGTGGAAAAAGCCGTCGTTGAGCAACTGCCGCAAATAAGCTTTTGCGCCCAACTGAGCGATTAATTTACGATCGATACCGGCCGCTTCGAGAGCTTCGTAGTGGCTGATTTTAATTCCCGGCAGGTATTCCAAAGTCAGCACTCGGGGAGCCGCGTACCGCCAATAAACCCGCGGCACAACTACCCAGTCGCAGTTGCTAAAATTGCGGCGAAAAGTATCAGCATTGCGGCCTTCGTGGAGATAGTCAATTTCCAGCCAGAGAATGCGACAGCATTCCTCATAAATCCCCATCCAATCTCGACCGCGGCCCCACTTAGGATGGTTTTGAAAGTAACGAGCAATTCCTTTGAGAATTTGCAAATCGATCTCAAACAGCTTCCGCAGTCCAGGTCGCTGCACCTTAACCACAACTTCGTGACCAGAGTGCAGTTGAGCTTTGTGTACCTGACCCAAACTGGCGGCGGCCAGGGGTACGGGGTCAAAGCTGCGGTAGAGTTCCTGAACTGTTTTGCCCAAATCTTGCTCGACAATTACTTCTAACTGTTCGTAGCTGAAAGCGGGTACTTTGTCTTGCAGTTTAGAAAGTTCTTCGACAAACTCTGCGGGGAACAAGTCGGCGCGGGTGGAAAATAATTGGCCGACTTTTATAAAGGTCGGGCCTAAGTCCAATAGTGTTTCTCGAACCCAGATTGCTTGAAAGCGCCGTCTGGCAACTTTTTTTTCTTCTGTCACGCCTCCCCAATAGCTCCAGTTTTTGCTGTCGAGCCACAGAGAAGCGAGCCAGAGCAGGACAAAGGCCCAAATGTCGAAGAAGCGCCGCTGCCGGGAGTATTTTTCGCGATTCCAGCGATAAGCTTTACTTTTGTAGGATTTAGTAGTTTTTGGCTCATCGGCTTCGCCAGTCCGCTTGGAGGAGCGCTGGCGATTAACAGAGTCATCAAGGAGAGCAGACACTTGGGTTCCCAAATTGCTTGTTTTATGTTGTTGCTTTGATGGCAGGTAGGAGCGCAGGAGCGCGTTGTGTTGCGCTCGCGCGGCGGTAAATAATAGTTCGATCGCCCTTTTTTACCTTTTTTAGGGCAAACTGCTGCGGTAGCGCTGTAATTCGGAGCGCACCAGGGCGACTTCAGCGCGCAGCTCGTCAATAGTCGCTTGCAGCTCAGCAGGATGGATATCTTGAATGGTAGTCGTGCTGGTGGTTGCAGTGCCAGTTCTCGCCTGCATCGCTTCATCCGCAGCTCGATTAGCCCGTTCTACAACTCGATCGGTGAACTGGCGCAGGCGTTCTCTTTGTTCGGCGTCAAATTTGCCGAGTTCAGAGAAAGCGTTCGTTGCTGCGCTTTCTAATTGCTCGTACAGTGCTTCGGCAACTGCTCTGCCTACAAAAAAAGCATGAACTGGGGGTTTACTCATAAAAAAATCTCTTTGCGCTTCCGCAACAAATTATAACTTGCTTATCCTCGATGGTGCTTCCAAACAAAGGAAGATTTCGAGAATTGATGCACTGCCAGAGTTCGACTTGGAAACAAACAAGTTTTTTTCCGGTGCCCGATCGATTTACACTGGTATTCGGGATGCCACCTTTGCCACCGGCAGGATTTTCAGATCCCTTGTTGCTAACTACTTTCTCAACCTCGCAGGTTTGGCAGAAGCAATGCGCGACATTGCACAAGCTGTGCGTCCGTGCCTATATTTTAACATAATTTCTCTAAAATATCAAAGGTTTATACATTTTTTTTCTGGGGCATTTCGATTTCCGATCGAATAGGAAATATGCGGTAGATTCAGGTCGAGGTTGTTGGAATTTGCCAATTCTGAAAGCAGGTTTGGCGATCGAGTCGCTGGTGTCCGAGGGCGCGATTTTTTCGACAATCAATGGATATTTGCTGACTCAAAAAAGCAAGTATTTGTCCGCACTTTTAACCAACAAAAACCGTACTAATTTGTCGCAGGTTCTGCCAAAGGCAGAGCGGTTTCTGGAACGGGGGGCGGCGAGTAAGGATCGATCGAACTATCCGAACTGCTGCCGCTTGGGCTGGGGATTGGCGGTGCTGGCGCTGGCGGCGCGGATTCCGACGGCGAAAAGGTTCCAGCACTCGGCACCTCCGGCGGGGCGGGTGCGGGGGGCCAGTAACTCGGCGGTTCCGGCGGTAGGGGCGCGACTTCCGGTATCGGTGCGGGTGCTGGTTGTGGTGCTGGCTCGATTTGGGCTTGAGGCTCTGGAATCGGGATCTCCGAAGGTTCCGCTTCCGGCTCTGGCTCTGGGAATGCTGAAGGTTCCGCTTCGGGTTCTGGCTCTGGGGGAGTTTCCGGGCTTGGGAAGCCTGAAGGTTGGGCGCTAGCTGTTGAGGGATCGATCGGTTCGGGAATGTCGCTGCTGTCTGGAGTGGGTTTGGGGCGCTTGTTAAGTTCGATCGGGTAGAGAGGGCTGCTTTCGACAGAAGGTCGCCCGAACATCGGCCCTGACAAATCGCGGGATTTGAGCAAATCTTCCAGAGATGAAAAGGATTCAGTTGTGGAGCGGTTGCTGCTGTCACTGGTGCCGTTGTAGTGCCATGCTAGGTCAAAACCCATCCAGCCTGCAATTGCAGCCGTTACGACAAACGCCAGCAAAGTCAGGGAAGGCGGGGGAGGTGCGGGCAATCGCAGACTTTGCTTGCTTTTTTTCTCTCCTGGTAATTGTTCTGTGTCTTGCAGCATGGTAAGCCAATTTTCTACTGTCTGGGGGCGTTTTTGGGGGTCAGTTTCGAGTCCCTGAAGGATTGCTCGCTCGGTGCCGGGGCTGAGGTTGGGCACAAATTGCCGCAAAGAAGTTAGGGGAATACGATCGCGCAGGGGTGCTGCTACGGGCGGTACGCCGCAGAGCAAGTAGTAAAGGGTGGCGGCGATGGCGTAGATGTCTGTGGCCGGTGTACATTTACCGTCATAGAGGTATTGTTCGATCGGCGCGTACCCAGGGGAAAGCAAGTTAATTTCGGTGTGTTCGCGGACGGCGGTAAAGTCGCGGGCAATCCCGAAATCTATTAACATTACGGCGTGAGAATCGGCCCGCCGGATCAAATTTTCTGGCTTGATGTCTCGGTGCAGCAATCCGCTATCGTGAACTGTACTTACGGCTGAGGCTATTTGCCGAATGTAGTGCAGCGCCTGGGCTTCTGACAGCGGTTGATCCGCTTCGACGATTTGGGCGAGAGTTTGGCCGGGAATGTAGTCCATCGCGACAAAAGACTGTCCGGCTTCTTCAAAAAAGTCGATTACTTTGACGATGTTGGAATGCTGGCACCGCGACAGGCGTCGGGCTTCGGCAATAAACTGCTGCTGAAACTCGGCAGATGCTGGGTGTTGGCGCAGGCTTTCGTTGAGGGTTTTGAGTACGACGGTTTGGTTTAAATGGGTTTGGATAGCTCGGTAAGTGATGCCGAACCCTCCTATTCCTAAAGTCCCATTAACTCTGTATTTGCCCTGTTGCAGGACTGTTGCTGGCGCTAAGTTCATCTTCAGTTGATGCCGTTTCCCAAACTATGCTACCGCTTTTGGGTTGTGAAAGCAGAGTTTAGGTCGCAGGGGGGCGATCGACCCCATAGTTTTGACTGTAGCTCTGCCATATCATCTTTGCATTTCTTGGTCAGTCGATCTTGGCATGGAAGATTTTCAATTTATAGCGGTTTTCAAGCATTGTGAAGCAGGCACGGGCGATCGAGTACCCCATGCCCTGCGCGGGCGATCGAGTACCCCATGCCCTATGCCCCATGCCCGATCGAACAATATCGCCTCAAGTTTATACCAATTTCATAAAGTTATGCTACTACTGAAAGTTTGACTCCCCCCCTTTACAAGGGGGGGTTGGGGGGGGTAGATATGTAGCGCTATTTTATGAATTTGGTATTACAAACGCTGCACCATATTT
>NZ_JBARVX010000135.1:0-4940 GCF_049646505.1 Microcoleus sp. | reverse complement strand
TCATGAAGGGAATAGAGGGATTGCCGTTTATTCCTGTATTTTTAGGATTGTGGACTAAAATTACCAACGTAGATGTCTAACATTGACTACTTTTGGGTAGCTTTGTCCAGGTTTTTACGAGCGGTTCCTGAAAAGATTTTCACCCAATTATTCGAGATAATTAGATCCTATGGCTTGTCGATCGCAAAAACTTTTTTTACTCGCTGGAATTTTTGGGTTAGTTTGGTTGGGAAAACCAGCGCAAACATCCGCTAGCAATGTTGCAATTTTTACCTCCAATGTTGAGGATTTGACCGCAGTCAGTAGCGATCGCGATCGACACGAGGGAAGCACTGATATTAATCTTGACACTCGCGAAGACTTGCTCGCCCCAGCATCAGATCGATCGCCTGTGCCACCAATTATACCAGCAGAAACTCCCGATTTACAGCCAGAAGTTGCCAATTGGGCCGATCGCACCTTCAGCACAAAAACTCAAGAAACCGCGCTTTCTAACTCAGGTAAACCGCTAGAAGAAAGTATTAGCGCCCAAAAAATTGGTTTGGAGGGCGATCGAGATTCGCAACTAATTTCAAATCCGGTGACATCGGAATTAGAACCGAATCCTGTGGCGATCGCGAGTACAGACAATTCCGATCGCAATATCAGCCAACTGCCCAACCCAATTCAACCGAGAGAGCCGGAATTTCCCGCACCAATCGCCCCCGAACCGCCTCCACCCTCTCCCCTCCAGCCAACCCCAGCAACACCTGTTCCCGGCGATTCTAGACCGGGGATTCCGGGTACAATTCGGGTGGAGCGCTTTGAGTTTGAAGGCAACACGGCTTTTAGCGATCGCGAATTAGCAGAAGTTACGCAGCAATTTGCGGGGCGCGAAATCACCTTTGCTGAACTGATCGCAGCCGAAGCAGCCGTCACTCAAAAATACGTAGCAGCCGGATACATCAATTCCGGCGCTGTAATTCCCGCCAACCAAAGCTTTCCCAGGGAAGGAGGCGTGGTAAAAATTCGGATTGTCGAAGGCGGGTTAGATGAAATTGCGATCGCCGGAAACAGGCGCTTGAATTCAAGTTACGTGCGATCGCGCCTCGAACGCGCCACCAGAAGGCCGCTCAATCGATCTCGGCTGCTGGAAGCCTTGCAAATGCTGCAACTAGACCCCTTAATTGCCAATGTTTCCGCCGAACTGCAAGCCGGAAGCCGCCCGGAAAACAGCCGCTTAGAAGTGCGGATTAAAGAAGCAGACAGCCTCAGCGGCGAAGTGTTCGCAGACAACAACCGATCGCCCAGCGTGGGCAGTTTTCGGCGAGGCGTGCGCGTCAATCAAGCAAATTTGCTGGGTTTGGGCGACGGATTGGAGGTATCCTACGCTAACACCGACGGTAGCAATGAATTTAACGGTAGCTACACAGTCCCAGTCAACGCGCGCAACGGCACAATTCGGTTTGCTGCGGGCGCTGCGAGCACTAACATCATTGAGGAACCTTTCGATGCTGCCGAAATTGAGGGTAAATCGCGGACTTACGAGTTAACTTACCGCCAGCCGATTGTCGAAAAGCCCGATCGCACTTTAGCTTTGGGAGTAAGTTTATCGCGCCAAGAAAGCGATACATTCCTGTTGGGGGAACCATTTGCGCTGTCGGCGGGAGCAAACGATCGCGGGGAAACGCGGGTTTCGGCGGTGCGGTTTTTTCAAGAATACGTGCAGCGAAATACCCAACAAGTGATCGCGGCGCGATCGCAGTTTTCCGTCGGTACCAATTTGTTCGGCGCTACTGAGAACAATAGCGGCCCTGACAGCCGTTTTCTGGCGTGGCGCGGACAAGCGCAGTACGTGCGGCTGTTAGCGCCGGAAACCTTGCTGATAGTGCGTTCCGACATTCAATTAGCCGATCGCCCGCTGCTTTCTCTCGAACAAATCGGGATCGGCGGCGTTGAAAGCGTTCGCGGGTACCGCCAAGATTTGCTGTTAACTGATAGCGGTGCGATCGCCAGCGCGGAGGTGCGAATCCCTGTTTGGCGTGTCCCGGAAGTTAAGGGATTGTTGCAGGTGGCTCCGTTTATCGATTTTGGGGTAGGCTGGAACCATTCGGGGGAAAAAGCGAATCCTGAGTCTGACACGCTGTTGGGTGCTGGTTTGGGGCTGGTTTGGCAAATGGGCGATCGGTTGAATGTGCGTCTCGACTACGGTTTTCCTTTGATTAATGTCGGAGGGGGCGATCAAACTTTGCAGGAAAAAGGCATCTACTTTCGGATTAATTACTTTGCTTTCTAAATTGTAGGTTGGGTTGAGCCGCCGCAAAAAATCGTTGCTTCCCACAGGTAACTTTGATACCGTCTGCTCCAACGCGATGGTTAACCTGTGGACCAGATTGCAGAAACACAGTATTCATACAAAGCCTTGTTACAGTTCCGTTTTCTGACAATTTCAGAATGAATTTTGGAGTAGCCAAGAATTCTCATGGAATCAGAAAATAAGGCTGCCGTATCAACCATATTACCAAAAAAAGTTGAATTACCAACAATATAATGGAGTTCAGCTCCATCTTCTAAAATGGATCTGATTGAACTCAAATGCAAGTGCATATCATGAAAGTATTTTAAGACGTAAATCGATAAAAGATTTGCATTTTTCCCGTCAGACATCCTTATATTTTTTACAGTTGAGAAGATACTTTCTGGTAAATCTTCTTCTTGTATCGTCCAAGAATTGAGCCGACTTGTTGCAATTCCCCAAGTTCCACCAACAGCTAACCAATCTAGTTCACCTGCTTCCTTGGCTTCATTTATAAATTTTGTCCAATACATATAAGGACGAAGTTCACGAATATAACTAACTCGATTTGGATAAGGCGGCGAAGTTATAACCTTATTTATCTTGATATTGCCGACACTGATTATATTTCGAGAATCCACCTTCAGGACTCTAGCATTACCCATAATATTCTTCTCGGCAGATCTAAGTACAAAATCAAGTATGTCCAAAAAAAGTTTTTCAATATACTCAATCTCATGGTGAATTACTGTTTCACTAAATGACATAGAAATATGATTAAAAGCTGCCGATGAAGTTTCGATTATCAAACGACAGAATGCGATCCAAACAACACTATATTCATCGTTCTCTTCAGGTTCTCCAAATTGCTCCACTAAGGCGGTTCGCAGGGCGGCAAGAACATTGAGCGTATAGCCAGACCACCACCGCTCAATGTTGAATATTTGTGGTGTCCAGTTATCTTGCTCTAATTGACTCTTATACTCTTTCAAAGCCTGCCATACTTTTTCACGAATATCTAGTAGGCAGTCTTCAGCATAATTTCGGTATTTAGCATTTCCAAGCCAAATCAGAAATGGGTTGATGTCAAATGAATAAGCTTTGTACCCTAGTTCAGCAGCAACAAGCCCTGTTGTAGCTGTACCAGAAAAAGGATCAAGAATAATCGCTTCGGTATTAGACGAAGACAAAAGTTTTTCAACAAGCTTCACGCCATATGCTGGTGTAAGACGAAGCCATCCGTGTCTTCCAAGACTACGATTAGCTTTAAAAGTATAGTCAGATCGTTGTTGGACAGTAGATCTCATCATTCTGCCCTCAGTAGAATTTCTAAAGTGCTGTAAACTTCGCTTTTGATTACCTCAGAATTCCTATGAAAAAAATCTGCTAAGTCATATCCCAAAACTTCTTTGGAAAAAGCAAATAGCGAAGTTTGATTATTCCCTGATGTCGTGCCAATGATTATTCCTCCACGACTATTTCGGTAGCGCAACACCAAATCGGTATCAATCTGAGAAGAAAAAATTGCAAAAACTGGAAGGTAGCCGTTTGCCCAAGCAACGGCAATATTGTCTATGTCAGCATTCTGTCTCTTGCTATCTTTACTTTTATATCCTTGTCGAACTTCAAACACTGCTCCGTTCAAGGGTGCAGGTACACTGAGAGAAATACTATAGTCTGCTATCCACTGAATAACTCTTGCTTTGACTTCAATATTCCGAATTTGGCTAAGTTCCAGCCGCGCATCTAATGACAAAGTTTTATTCTTATCATTTTTGGTTTTTGTAATGTAAGACCACAGGGCGTAATTTGGATCATCATATTGTGTCTGGTCAATGATTATCTGCCTGAATAGATTTTCACAGCCTTTTCCAATCTGTCGATAAACCGAAGTCATCCCCCCAGCAGCTTTGTGAGCTGCATACATCAAATCTGAGTCAAGACCAATCCATGAATAGAATGGGTCTGCTCCATAGATTGACAAGAACCGCGTCAGATCTATCCCTTCTTCTCTATTACCTAGACCGAATTTGGGCTTATATCGTCTGCATACCTTTATAGGATCTAAAAATTTTTTGAGGTAAAGGCTCTCATCGGTCACGGCAAATCTTACGTTTTTTACTTTAACCAGCAAAGTATAGCGTGGTATGGCGTTAATTTTGCCCTATACATCAAGAACGATCGTATTATCGAAGTTTTACATCAGCAAGAAACTTTAACATGGTTCTTGCGGTGTTCTGCGGGCAAGCAGGCGATCGCGATCGCCTTGCGGGTCGAATTTTGCTTGATTCATAACGCGAATCTCTTGCGATTGCTGCCGTCGCTGTTGCAAGTACGCTTCTACTTCCGATTCGTGGTTGAGATAAAAGGCGATGGTGGCATAAACGTCAGCTAGATTCAGAGATGGATAACGATAAACAGTTTCCTCTGCGGTCGCGCCCTGCTGAAAGACAGCGATTACAGTATCTAATGTAACGCGAGTTTTTCCAATGAGAATCACCGAAAAACGAGACGGAAGCCCCTGGCTTTTAGACTTATGGAGGAAGTCGGTAGCGGTTTCAACCGCCTTCAATATTTTTTTTTGTATTGGTTGTTTTATAGTCATATTTGAATCTTCAATCAAGAATACTATGCTAATATAGAGCAAGGAGGAAAACAGAATGTA
>NZ_JBARVX010000134.1:0-1784 GCF_049646505.1 Microcoleus sp. | reverse complement strand
GAGGTAGAAATTGAGCAAACAAGCGATCGCACTCAGGGTGCAGATAACGACGTGTTCTCCATCCACTACAAATCTAACTGAAGCTATAGCCTCGATCGCAAACATGAGCTATTCATCAATTAATTAATAATTGCTAAATTTAATACCATTTTTCTAAAGATATGCTATGGATTAAGTATTAGCCCCCCCAAAGCATCGGGGGGATTGGGGGGGGTAATATCTAGCGCTACTTTATGAAATTGCTATAAAATCTAAACTCTAAACTCTAAACTCGTACCTCATCTTTTTATCGAAAAGCTATATTATGGTTCCCCCTGCATTCAGTTCTCCTCCTTTAATATTTGCAAAGGCTTTTCCATTTCATTTAGCATTTCGGAGACGGGAGACTGAAATTATCCATTTGGGAGATGTTTTAGCTAGAATTTGCCCGGAATTATCTTTAGGAAGTTCCCTGAAGCAACACTTTCGGATCGAACGCCCCAAGATTTCCGTAGAATTTGACCTGATTCGAGAAAAGTCTGACTCGATGTTTTTGATCGAATACTTGCACAGCAAAATCTTACTTAAAGGGCAGATGGTGCCGGCGGAAAATCCAGAAATCATCTTTTTCCTCGGTTCTCCTTGGATCGAAGACTTAGCGGATCTCACTCCGCTGGGGCTGACAATTAACGATTTTGCTCTTCACGATCGGGTAGTGGATTTGCTTTTATTGTTGCAAGGACAGAAAACTGCCTTAGCGGATGCTAAAAAACTCACTGATAGATTAACTAAACAGCGAGCTCAATTGCGATCGGCATTACAGGAAGCAGAACAGGCGGCGAATGCTATGGCCCAAACTCAACAACTCAAAAAAACTCTCCAAGAATTGCAGCAAACCCAAGCGCAACTGATCCAAAGCGCTAAAATGTCTAGCCTGGGTGAACTTGTGGCTGGTGTAGCTCATGAGATTAACAATCCCATCAACTTTATTGTCGGTAATCTCGACTACGCCAGCGATCGCATTCAACAATTGTTGCAACTGATCAAGCTCTATCAAAAATACAATCCCGATCCTGCACCGGAAATTGAAGCTTATGCAGATGAAATTGAATTGGATTTTTTAGATGAAGACTTGCCTAAACTTTGTTCTTCCATGCGGGTGGGTGGTGACAGAATTCATAATATCGTGCTGTCGCTGCGTAATTTTTCTCGCCTAGACGAAGCGGAAATGAAGTTTGTCGATATTCACGAAGGGCTAGATAGTACCCTGCAAATACTGCAACATCGCCTCAAGGCAAATAATGGCCGCTCGGAAATTGAAGTGATTAAAGAATATGGCCCTCTGCCACTTATAGAATGTTATCCAGGACAGCTCAATCAGGTGTTTGTCAATCTACTTGGCAATGCGGTAGATGCTTTAGAAAGCCAGAAGCAGGAGGGCCCTCAGATTCGGATTCGCACGGAACTTTTGCCGGCGGACGATCGCGCCAGAGTGTTAATTTCTGATAACGGGCCGGGATTTAGTAAAGAAGTTGGCGATCGAATGTTTGATCCATTTTTTACCACAAAACCTGTAGGTCAGGGTACAGGCTTGGGGCTCTCGATCAGTTACCAGATTATTGTTTTGAAACATCAGGGGTTGATTCGCCCTGTTGGTGTACCGGGAGAGGGAGCGGAGTTTTGCATTGAAATTCCCTTGAAGCAAAAAATTAGGGCGGGTGGGCTCTAAGCCAGCTTTTGAGCTGCGATCGCCCTCAAGAATTATCTGCCTATGAGGGGGAGAGAGGGGAGAGGGGGAGAGGGGG
>NZ_JBARVX010000133.1:0-2906 GCF_049646505.1 Microcoleus sp. | reverse complement strand
GGGTATGGGATTTGGCTGCGCCAGCGACCAAATTTGCGGTGCTGTACGGACATCGGGCTGTGCGATCGAAATTAGGCGATCGCGGTGGGCCATTCGCAGCAGGGAACAGCAGCGGGCGTGGCTGTATTGAATGGGAAACAGCCGATCGCCTGACACAACAGGAGATAATATGCGAGATTCGGGATCTGGGAGGGAATTTTGAGCTAAACGCTGCAACCAGAGGGCTAAACCTGGATCAGTCAGCTCCAGCTCAATTATGCCCCCCGGTGCGACTTTAACGGCAAAATCTGGCTCGCACAGCGGTTTGAGAGTTTCGACCAACTCGGCGGCGATCGCCTGCGGTGTCTGCTGCCGAGTTTTAGCCAATTTCAGGGCGATCGCAGAGACGTACAGCACCCCGGCGCTATCTTTACTCCGATTTAACTGAATTTGTGCCAGTGTCTCCTGCTGGGCGATCGCGCCGGGGAACTGAGAGAGCAAAAAACACTTAACTGTAACTTCTCGGCACTGCTGCATATTTGCTGTATCAATTATCGGCCGATCCTGCGGTAAAAATGACTAGAGAGTGTTACCGCTGGCGCTGTTGTTGTACGTTAAACTGCTGATATCACAGATGGGCGATCGGCTCGCCGGGACGGCCTACATCGAATTAATCACCGTTTGAGCGATTTTTGGGGTGCATATACAATAATTTACGAGAAACTCTTTGCTGAACTCTACCATTTTTATGTATTTTTTGCTACATTGAATTTTTAGGTAAAACAGATAAGAGCCAGCACACTTAACAAGCGTGCAAGCTCGATCGGGGGTTGGTTGTCTCACTTTGTATCGCAATGCTGGCTGAATTTGTTTTTCTCACTAATTAAATATATCCCAAAGCCTCACTTATGCAATCAACTTCCACACCTGTAGATACGATCGATCGACCTTTTATCACTTGGCAGCGAATTATCGACTGGGCCCAGGAACACTACCGCTGCCGGACTTTTAGCAAAGACGAAAAGATTCCCGCCAGACCCGGACTGCTTTATTTAGTCCAGAAAGGTTCTGTGCGGCTTGTAGGTAGCGCTCAAGTTAGCGTCGGGGCGAAGCCGGGGCTAAAATCCGCTCGCAAAACTACAGAAGAAGCTTTTTTGGGCTTCGTCGGCGCGGGTCAACCTTTTGAACTGGTTGCTCAGTCTCCGTTTACTCTCCAAGCTTTCGCTCACGCCGATCAAACTCACGTAGTGTGGATGTATTGGCACGATTTGGATAATTGGCCTCACTTCCGCCGGGAAATTTTGGATGCGTTTCGCTACCAGCACCAGCGGAAACTCCTCTGGCTGAGCACTTTGGGACAGCGCCGGACGATCGACCGACTGCTGGGTTTTCTCACTTTGTTGATCGAAGAGTTCGGCGAACCTTACGTAAGTGAGGCAGAACCGGATGTGGTTCGGGGCTACAGGCTGCCTTGGGTATTGACTCACGCTCAAATTGGCAGCGCTATCGGCTCGACGCGGGTTACTGTGACGCGACTGATGGGCAAGTTGCGATCGAAAGGTTTGATTAATACTGAGGATGACAATTTAATTTGTTTGCCGACTAAGGCTAATCCCCAAAAAAGTAAAAATCAAAAGCAGGATATCGAAGATTCTCTAGAAGACGATATCGAAGATGATATCGAAGATGATATCGAAGATTCTCTAGAAGATGATATCGAAGACGACCTCGAAGATTCTTGATAAAATCTTCCGGGCCAATGTCAGCAAACAGCGTTTAGCTATTATATCAACCGCACCAGACGGCGGGGAAATTGTTCTCGCATTGCACGCCGATGCCGTTGATTCCTTCTGCTTTGGATCTAAACTAAAGCGTTATTTTGCGACGACAACTCAAGGCTTTCTTCCCTCTTGTTTCTTCCTTCTTCCATTTCTCTTCTTGTCTCTTTTTACCCGAACAACAACTGGGAGAGTGTAGCCGAAGGAAGCCGAAGCGAGCCTTCTTCCTGATGACCAATGACTGATGACTGATGACTGTTGACTGTTGACTGTTGACTGTTATTTGTTATTTGTTAGTTGTTATTGGGAATTGAGAAGTGGAAATTGGGAATTCGTAGCAAGTAACCAATAACCAATAACCAATAACCAATAACTAATGACTAATGACTAATTACTAATGACTAATGACCAATGACTTCTTCGGTGTACGATGAATTGTGTAAACTTTTCCCGTTCTCTATCTTGTGCGACTGACAATGACTGATGACAAGCAAAATTCTCCAATTCTGAACGATCGGCAACGGGTGGTATTCTGCGATTTTGACGGCACCATAACTGTTGAAGAAACTTTTGTGGCAATGCTGAAGCATTTTGCACCGGAATTGTCGTCTCAACTAATGCCGGAAATGTACGCAAGAAGGCTGAGTTTGCGATCGGGTGTGCGGCAGTTACTGGAGTCTATTTCTTCGGAACGTTACGGGGAAATTGTGGAATTTTCTAGGGGACAACTGATGCGGCCGGGATTGGTGGAATTGCTGGATTTTTTGGACGAGCGAAAGGTGCCTTTTGCGATCGTTTCCGGCGGTTTGCGGATTATGGTAGAAGCTGTAATGGGCGATTTGGTACACCGGGCGATCGCTATTTACGCCGTGGATTTGGACGCTAGCGGCCCTCGCTTGCAAGTCAATTCTGAGTTTGAAGGAGATGCAGAATTGGTGTCTAAGGTGCGGGTAATGCGCCGTCACCCTGCAAAGGAACAGGTGGCAATTGGAGATTCGCTGACGGATTTTAATATGGCTTTGCAGGCTTCGTCTGTGTTTGCGCGCGATCGGCTTGCCGAGTATCTAGACGAACAGCAAAAGCCTTATACTAAATGGGATAATTTTTTTGACGTGTTGGAAAATTTGTCCCAGAAATGGAATTGAAACT
>NZ_JBARVX010000132.1:0-2578 GCF_049646505.1 Microcoleus sp. | reverse complement strand
TCTGATTTATTGTGTTAGCTTAAAGTCATTACAGCCAATATTTGCCACAGTCGCCCCCAAACAATCATGTTGCCCCACGAGTTGCAAAACGTTGTCCCAGAATCGACCCCAGCAGCCGAAATTTTCCAACAAAACCAAATTGTTCGCGAGTTTTACGCCGAAATTAAGTACCGCGAAGAACTCGAACGTCACTGTCAGTGGTACTACGCTACAGCCAAGCAGCATCAGCAGGAATTGCAGAAAATGCAGGGAGATTTTAATATTTTCGGTTGGTTCTGCCGCCGACGATCGCAAAATTAAGAATTAAACAAAAAAGAGAATTTGTAGGAAGGACTTTAGTCCTGCCGATCGACTAAAAGCCAGAGAAACAACAGAAGTCTTCACTACAAATTCTCTTATGGTTAGATCGCCGGATTGGATATTAGTTGCCAACAGCAATGCAGCTTTAGAAAATCTCCAAACCCCGATCTCATCAGCCATTCCAAATCTAAAATTTAAAATCTAAAATCTAAAATGGTATGAGATTGCCTTTGGGCTCCGGCGCTGTTTTTGAGAGTGCTAGACTTCCGAAGATATCAATTCAACCTCATCCTCTTTGAAATGAGCTTTAAATTTTTTGTCGAACTGAACTAAAACCGGCCAATTGGCACTGACAGGTCTGCCGTGCCATTCGTGAACGATCGCCACGACTTCTCCTTCCATGCCCTTAATATCAAATGGTTGACTGCGATTTTGAGGGTGGTGGTAGACAACAACAGAGTTTTTAACGCAAACGCGATCGCCAACTTTCATCAGAAAAATGGGTTTGAAACCCCGTCCTTCTAGGACGGCTTTACATTGTTTTTTGATTTACTACCGCCTTGGAATTGGTTAATTCGGTGTACCTTTGTGTTGTACTCTCAGCGGGACAGTTACCGCTTCAAACCTCCCAATCCTGTACGCATAGTATTTGCTCTTGCGAGCCGCCCTTGCGGGGTGATGTTAGCTTCGCCAATGTTTTAAGAGCTTGTTGAGCTAGCAGCACTATTCCAGTGACCTTAGAATTGTTTAACCACTAGCGACAGAGCGAGGGACTAGCTACGGATCCCAGGGTGTCGTGACTCAAAAAACGTAGTCAGTTAAGACTTAGGCTGGACAGGATGGCTTTTGAGATTTCTCTTTCAAGCCTCACGCCGTCAGGGCTGAGGTTCCTGACAGATTTAAAATTAGTGTTCTCTCTACACAACTCTACAAAGCCTGCAAGTGCAGAACACCTGCAGGATTTGGGGACAGTCTTTTTATCTTCCCACACAATTCGAGCGAAAACTTAAACAAAATTGGCGGTTCCCTGTCAGTAGTTCGATCGCCAGCCACGATCGCACGAAACCGAAAAGCCGATCGATTCTCGGTTAACAAGCCGCGCGATGGAGGCTTAAATCCCGATCGGGCGGCTTCTGTGACGGGGGAAATTAATTCCCGACTAATTGGAAAGCGATCGGCTTAACTGATTCAACCAACACTCAACATCAACGGCCAAAGTTTGACCCAACTCCAGCAACTGGCGGATCGAAGACAACTCCCAGTCGCCCTCTGAACGCGCGACATCCAAAGCAACGGGGTCAACCTTATTTTCGCCCGCCGCCTCCGCTCGCCGTTGCAGCCAGCCCAAACACAGAGGCACAATTTGACTGTACAGAGAATTGAAATACAGTTCCTGCGATTTGTCCAAACACAAACCCAGACTCAGCCGATCGCCCACAGCAATCAAACGCTCGATCGTAGCGATATCAGATTCTAACTCAACAGGCGACCGTTCCCGATCGCCCGCAGCAGATTGCAGCAGCGCGTCCAGAGAGCGCCAAACCATGTTTTCCAAAATTTGCTTAACTTCAGGAACCTTCAATTGACAGCGCAGGTTGCGCGTTTCAGTAGCGATCGCCTCAATTTCCGCCAACAGCGACTCCCCCTCCCCGGTTTCCAGTTCCAAAGCCTTCGCCGCCGTCAAACAGCGGTGTCCCAAAGCCACCTCAGCAGCCACCTGCAACTCCACAGGCACCGGCAGCTCATCGCGGTGGAAAGCCATCATCACCCCGTAATTTTCCCGATAAACCTGAGTGTAAAGCTGATCCAAGCGAGTCAAATTTTCCTGACTCAGCAACTGCACGATCCGGTGGCGTTCCTCAGCGAACAAATCCCGCAAGCTAAACGACTGATCCCCAAACAACCGCACCATTTCCAGAATCGCGTGGGCCGCCGAAGCTTCTTGCAGAACTCCAAACAATCGGTCTTTCAGCATCGTGTAAGACCGGCGGCTGCCAAAAGGCTGAATGCAGCAGTGAAAGTCCCAGCCCCCGAGGTGGAACGCAGCAAACACAAACACCTCTGTTTCCCGCGTAATTTCCGAAGTTAACTGCAATTGACCCACCGCCAGAGTCATCGATCCCATCCGCTGAATTTGGAAATCTTGCTGCTGGGCCTGATAGCAGTAAACTCGCTGTTGGCGGGGATATTTGGCAAACAAAGAACTAATCGCGTAGTGGGCGGCTACTTGTCTGAGGTTAACTTGGGCTGTCACCACCAGTTGGCGGTAAACTTCGGC
>NZ_JBARVX010000131.1:0-16043 GCF_049646505.1 Microcoleus sp. | reverse complement strand
CCTTACTAAGGGGGGGTTGGGGGGGTTCCGCCCAAGCGACAGCCGCCAAAGTTGAAATCGCAAAAACCGGAATCTCCAACTGTTGAGCCAAAGTCCGCGCCGTCACCATACCCATGCGAGTCCCCGTGAAACCTCCGGGCCCTTTTGCTACAGCAATAAAAGCCAAATCAGCCCAATTTTGCGGCTGAATAAAGTCTACTAAATGCTGGTGCAAATCCGTTGCTAAACTGCGCCCCAAATTCCAACTTTGGCAGCGAGAATCGCCGGAAAAATTGCTGATTGCTAAACCTAATTCTGGAGTTGCCGTATGCAGGGCTAAGCCGTATTTTTTAACTGATGTTCCGTCTGGGGGATTGCTATTCACGATTACTGATAATTTTCCTTAACAAAAAACAGCGGCAAAGCGACAACCAAGCAACCCAAAAGAACGCCAAATATTCCCGTATTTAAAATTCTTGAATTACCCATGCCGCCAGCAATTAAAAATAGCACTACTAAACTGGCAAATAAATTGTTATTCGCAAAGTCTTTATTTTGGGAAACTTGATGTTTGACCGCCATAAAACCGGATGCAACTATTAGCGCGAACCCAGAATTTAAAATGACTATTTGAGAGCCAAAGATAAACCAAACTAAGGCAAACATTAGCGTATCTATCCAAAAAACCTGAGTTTTAAACTTCGGCAGCCAAAATTCTTGGGTAGCGACAGGGGCGATTTTCTTGATTAATTGATTGTGTTGCAGCAGCACAATTTTGTTTTTCAATTTAATTTTGGGATCGATTTGCAATACTTGCTTCCATTCGGGAACGCGAGAATTGTTGACTCTTCCCAACAGCTTAACTGCTGCGACTTTATTTAATTGCAAACTGGTGAGTCTGGTGGCAATTATTTGGGATAAGTGCGGATAGTAAACGGGGTTGTCTTCGGTTCTGTTGATGACGATATTTAGCTTTTGTTTGGCTTGACTGAGTTGGATTGTAACATTGTACGGGGCGAGATCCTCTTGCAAAGCTTGCTGAATTTCGGCTTGCTCTTGGCGAGTGAAAAGCGACACGCCTGGGGCAGGTGCAAGCACCCGTTCTGCGGGCGTTTCCGGCGCGTCTAACACAGGGGGAGCCTCTAAATACACCGGTTTGGGGTTCAAATGCCGGAGCACTGCTGATGCTGAGCTGTAGCGTCGGTTGGTGGCACTTTGAAGCATGGTGTCGAGGATGCGGCCGAAATCGTCGCTAACAGCACTCTTCAAATAATTTCGCCAAGCCCAAGAATCCTCTGTGCTGTCGAACAAATCGAAGGGAGGAATTTCAGTCAGCAAGTGAATGCAGGTAACGCCCAAACTGTAAATATCGCTGGCAAAAACTGCTTTTCCCATCAATTGTTCTGGGGCTGTATAAGCAGCGCTGCCGATAATTGTACCTGTTTGCGGCAAGCCTGTTGCTGTTACTTTCTTGGCTGCACCAAAGTCTACTAAAACTATATCTTTTTGGAAAGGAGAGGGTTGATAGGAATTTTCTAAGGCTGGTAAAGGAGTTGGAGATAGGCGGCGGCGAATGATATTTTCTGGTTTGATATCGCGGTGAATGACTTTGGATTTGTGGACGAAGTGGAGCACTGGCAATAAATCGTTGAGGATTTGCCGAATTTGAGCTTCGGTGAATGCTCCTTTTTGTTCTAATTCTCTGGCTAGGTTTTTGCCGTCTATAAATTCTTGTACTAAATACTGTCTGCCGTCTTGTTCAAAATGTGCGATTAATTCGGGTATTTGGGGATGTTTTCCCAAGGTTTGTAGCTGGGCTGCTTCTTGGTGAAATAGTTGAGCGGCTTTGGCGGCTGCGGTATTTTGCGGGAAAAATTGCTTGATTACGCACTGCGAAAAAGTCAGGGGTTTGGTTTCATCAACTGCTAGAAATGTTCTGCCAAAGCCTCCTTGTCCGATCGCCTTTATGGTACGGTAGCGAGATGCTGATGGCGAGTTTTCGTTAGTTAACAACAATTTTGAGCCGCAACTTTGGCACAATTCTGCATCACCGAGGTTTTGCGGGTTGTGACAAGTTGGGTTTAAGCAATAGCTCATTTGATTTTAGATTTTAGATTGGGAATTGGGGAATGGGGAATTGGGAATTGGGCATCGGGAATGGGGAATTGGTTATTGGTTGTTATCCCCAATTACTCACAAAAAAACTAGAAAAAACAACAAATAACAACCAAAAAATAATTAATAACTAATGACGCTTGAGGGCGGGCCCGCACCATCCACCGCCCCTACTGACTAATGACTAATGACTAATGACGCTTGAGGGCGGGCCCGCACCATCCACCGCCCCTACTGACTAATGACTAATGACTAATGACTAATGACTAATGACTAATGACTAATGACTTCTTCCTTAAGTCGGTACGAGTTCCCCCGGCCGCAACGCAGCCCATTTGCCGGTTTCTTGCTTGAAACTCTGACAGCCGACTACATCCCATTCCATTTCTATTTCATTTTGGCGGGGGCGGATGTTGACGTTGATTGTGGGTTCTACGGGGTCGAAATCGGGTGTTTCGGTGAGGTGAAGCTGTTCGTGCTGGGTTTCTACGGCGTGGTAGGTGAAGCAGCGGTCTACATAGTGGCAGTTAATACAAATACACATTCTTGATATCCTCTGTGCATTTCAAAAAGATTGGTGAATTTTGAGCTTTCTGTTAATCTAGCGTAGCAAGAGTTTAATTGTTTGTAAGGAAAGTAGATTTTTGTTGCGATGCCGATTAATTTGCCACCTGCGTTATCTCCTGAGACTTGGCCTTTTGCTTTGGAACTGCTGACACCGCCTGTTTATTTGGTGGGCGGTGCGGTGCGGGATGCGCTGCTGGGACGCCGATCGCCATATTTTGATTTAGATTTCGTTATGCTAGCACGGGCGGTGAAGACTGCTCGAAAAATTGCCGATCGCACGAAAGCTGGATTTGTCTTGTTGGATGCCCAACGACAGATTGCGCGGGTGGTGTTTGCGGGCGGTACGGCGGATTTTGCGGAGGCTTTGGGGGGGAGTCTGGAGGCGGATTTGCTGCGCCGGGATTTTCGGATTAATGCGATCGCCTGCAATCCTTTTACTGGAGAAATTATCGATCCTTTAGACGGTCAAACTGATTTGCGGTTGGGTTTGCTGCGGATGATTTCGCGATCGAATTTAGCAGACGATCCGCTGAGGTTATTAAGAGCTTACCGCCAAGCCGCGCAGTTGGGTTTTGCGATCGAACCTGCAACTCAATCTGCAATTCGGGAATTGGCTGCGCTGTTGAGTCGGGTAGCGGTGGAACGGGTGCGGACGGAATTGGGTTATTTGTTGAGCAATCCTGATGGTATTCCTTGGATTTGTCGCGGTTGCGAAGATGGTTTGTTTTCGATTTGGTTTGAAAGTGCGATCGACCGTTTCGATATCTTGACAAAAATTGACTTGTGTGCTGCGGATTTGGCGGCAATTTATCCAGAGTTGGGGAAGGAATTCGGGCGATCGATTCGAGATACAATTAAAACGCCGTTGTTAGCCGTTGGGAAGTTGGCTATTTTGGCAAATTCTGACCCGACAATCGCTGAAACAGAGTTGCTGCGGTTGAAGTACAGCAATGCAGAGATTAAAAGTGCGATCGAGCTTTTGAAATACTTGCCCAAATTGCAAGCAACACCAATTTCGGAAATGTCCTTGCGAGAACAGTATTTCTTGTTTCGGGATGTGGGAATAGCATTTCCAGTCTTAGCAGTTTTGGCCGCAGCAGCCGGAGTTGCGGTTGATGAAATTTCGCTATTAATTAATCGCTATCTCGATGCTGATGATATTATTGCCCATCCGACACAATTAGTTAACGGCAATGAATTAATGGAATCTTTGAATATTCCCAGAAGTCCGCGCATCGGTCAATTTTTATTAGAGATTCAGTTAGCGCGGGTAGAAGGGAAAATTGCGACTCGCGAAGATGCCTTGAAATTAGCCGCAGAGTTGGTTAATCAGTCAGTTTAAATTGATATATTGCAGCAATCAGAACGGGCTCTTCGGCCCGTTCCACAAAAGATAAAATTTCTTGTGGGGAGTAGGGGTTGGGCTTCTAGCCCGCCCTAAAAAGATAAAATCTCTTCTTGTGGAGTGGGCTTCTAGCCCGCCCTAAAAACTTAGTAAACAATGCAAAATGTGCATCTCAAACAACATCCCTTAACTCTTCCGGCAATTCAAACTTGCCATCTTTCCCCGCCGCAAACTCAACAACTTTCACCACAGCATCAACATTCAGCGGCCCGTAAATGTGCGGGAACAACTCTCCAGCAGCTTCTTCATATTTAATTTCAGCTTGCACTTTGTCTGAGTCAACGGACAGCAGCAACAATCCTGTTTTTCCCGCAAAAAATTTATTAGCTGTTCGAGTTACTTGCGGCAGAGTCGAACAGTGAATAAATCCTTCAGTATCTAGCGTATCTCCGCGATAGGATTTAAGCTGCTTTGCTGCTTCCCATTGTTGGCTGTGAGTGATGTGAAATATAACGGTCATATTTTTTTTACCTAAAAAAAACAAGCTAGGCAGAGCATCTAGATATGTGTTCCAAGGCTCTACCTAGAAACGAAATTAAAGGAATAAAGTCCTTACTACAAACCTAGCACGATACGAGTACATCCGATCGCCCCAGAACTCTCATATCTTCCTCGTCGAGTTCCACTGGCGTACCGCTGCGAATCAGTTCCACAAAATCCTCATTCGGCACCATGATGCACAAAGTATACAAACGTTCGCTGCCCGTATTCTCAATTACGTGAGTCCCTGTTGGAGGCACTAACAAACTATCTCCCGGTTTAATATTAACTGTTTTGCCGTCGCAGGTTGCTTCCCCTGTTCCTTTGAGTACAAAAAACATTTCTACTGCAAATTGATGGCGGTTGGGAGGAGTTTTGCCGCCCGCATCGAAGATTTCGACACAAACTGTTAATGAAACATTAGCTATTACCGGATCGAAGACAATCGCTAATCTATTAGTATCGCCCGGGCTGATGCGAAATGCTTGGTAGTCTTTCGGAGACTTCATAACCGGAATCATGCACTGGTTTGTCATTTTTTTATTGTTAGTTGTGGCTGAAGTCATTAGTCATTAGTCATTGGTCATCAGTCATTAGTTGTTAGTTATTGGTTGTTGGTTATTAGTCAGTAATTATTAGTTATTGGTTGTTGGTTATTGGTTATTAGTTATTAGTTATTAGTTATTGATGGCCACTCACAAATAACATCAGACAAATAACAATGCTATAGAAGCCCAATGCTTTTTGATCCGATTCTCAATGCCCAATGCCCAATGCCCAATTCCCAATGACTACTGACTAATGACTACTGACTAATGACTACTGACTAATGACTACTGACTACTGACTAATGACTACTGACTGTTATTTAATTGCCTCTAATATAGCTTGAGAATCTGACACAAATCCAAAACACTGTTTGACATTATAAAGAGTAGCTTGCCAGCAATACTCTGGAGATGTAGTAGCGGTACAATCTTTGACTAAAAGACAGTCGTAATTGAGAAAATTCGCATCTTGTAAAGTTGCCATCACGCACTGATCTGCGTTGACTCCTCCAAACAAAAGTGTAGTTTTTCCTAAATTTCGCAATATACTATCTAAAGGAGTATCCCAAAAGCCACTCATCCGATATTTATCAATGCAAATATCCTCCGGTTTTTGTGCCAATTCATCAACAACTGCTGCCGCCCAACTGCCTGCCATCAATACCGGTGCGCCGTTTGTTGGCAGCGGATCTCCCAAGCCTACGCCGTCGCCCGTGGGATTGTAAACGTGGCGGGAAGCTGCACTAATATTCATCAAATCGGGGCGGTTTCCCCAGTTTATCCAAATAATTGGGATGGCGCGCGATCGCAATTTTGGCAGTAAATTTTGTAAAGGATTAATTGGACTTCTCGCTGGCGTTACATCTACGCCAATATGTGCTAGCCAACCGTCGGGGTGACAAAAATCGTTTTGCATATCTATCACCAACATTGCAGCTTTGGCTAAATCCACACGCAGGGTTTTAGTTTCTGTTTCTAGGGTAACAATTTGCGGGTCAATTTGCGGGCGGGTGATGTCGGCAATTTTGGCATCAACTTTCCAAGCATTCGGCGGTACGCCCAAGGTGCGGAGAGAATCATAATTCATTGCGATCGCAGCTCAAAAACAATTATTATTTTACATGACTAATTTTTTATATTTGCTCGTTCCCCGGCAAAGCCGGGGAATGCCTTGTAGGAGGCTCTGCCTCCAGTAAAGCACGCGAAAAGCAGAGAGAGCCTCCAGATATGCGTTAAGAGGCAGAGCCTGGGAACGAGATTACGAGATTAAAGGAGATTAAATCATAAAATATAAATAGAGGTAAATTTACAAAAAGGGTAAATCTGTGAGCTTTACAATCCAAAATGCTTTGATTTCAGTTGAGAACGGTTATGAAAGTGCAGACGTGCGAGTGGTGGATAACTGCATAAGTGCGATCGCCCCCAATAACCCCCCCTCTAATTCCTCCCCCTACCAAAGCAGCAGGCAGGGTGAAACAATAATTGACGGCAAAAATAAGCTGCTGCTGCCCGGTTTTGTTAACGCGCACACACACTCTTCTGAAATGTGGCAGCGGGGAATTATTCCTCCTTTACCTCTGGAATTGTGGCTTGCCCAATTGTACGATTTTACCCCCCTAGAACCAGAACAAATTTATTTAAGCGCCTTGGGAACAGCGGTAGAAACTTTGCTATCCGGCGGTACGAGTGTCGTCGATCATTTAGTGTTAATTCCGGGGCAAGAATTAGAGACGATCGCCGCCGCAGTTCGCGCTTATCAAGAAATCGGCATCCGCGCTTTTATCGGGCCGTTAATTCAAGATCAGTCCCTGACTGCGGGAATGCCGGCGGGCGACGGCGGGCTCGAACACGCGGCTTACATTCGATCGGCAAAGGCAACTTTGGAATTAATGGAATCAGCCATTAAACAGTTTCACAATCCCGAAAAAGGTGTTAATATATTGTTAGCACCGACCGGAATTCAACTGTGTTCCGACGATTTATTTGAAGGCTGCATCGAATTGAGCGATCGCTACAATCTTTGCCGCCACGCCCACCTCTTGGAAACCTCCGCTCAAAAACAGTTAGCTGATGAAAAATACGGTTGCAGCGCCGTCCAACACCTGCAAAAAATTGGTTATTTGAGTCCGCGAACTTCCTTAGCGCACTGCGTGTGGCTGGAGGATTCCGACATTGCGATTATGCTAGAAACTGGAGCGACAGTTGTACACAATCCCCTCAGCAATTTGCGCTTGGGAAGCGGCATCGCACCGATTTTGAAATACCGCCAAGCGGGAGTCAACGTATCCTTTGGCTGCGACGGCGCTGCTAGCAACGATTCTCAAGATTTGCTGGAAGCAATTAAAATTGGTTCGATTTTGCACAACGTCACGGATTTGGATTACCGCCACTGGATTACACCGCGCCAGTCTGTAGAAATGGCATCGCTGGGAGGAGCAAAAGGCTTGAATGTTGCCGATGAAATGGGTTCGCTGACAGTCGGTAAAAAAGCCGATTTTGTGCTGTACGATTTAACCAGTTTATCATTGTTGCCGCGCACCGACCCGATCGGCTTGCTAATTTTGGGCCGCCCGACTAATGCGGTAGACAGCGTTTGGGTAAACGGCAAACAAATTGTTGGCGAAGGTAAGGTGAAAACGATCGATGTTGATGCTTTGAGGCGGGAATTATTCGATCGCAGCCAGTGGAGCAGCAAGCGTCAATCGCCTGTGGTAGGCGAGATTGAAGCGCACTATCGCCAAGTGATGAAATTGCCGATCGGCGATTGAAACCGATCCCAGACAAACTTTCACCAGCCGACGCGGGTTGAAAAGTAATTGTCAGGTGCGCGGCCCGGCGCACCTGACAGTATGATGTTAAACTACTGTGGTGTTTGAGAAAAATTGATGATTAAACTGCACAAATGGCAGCGGATACTGGCTTTAATAGTTGTTTTTGCGATCGCCCTTACCTCCACCGCCGTTTTCTCCCCCCGAATGGAGGCTCAAACCCCGCCCAAAACCCCAACAACCGAATTGCGCGGCGTCTGGCTGACTAATATTGACAGCGACGTTATTTTCTCGCGCCACAGCATCATCGACGCCGTAAATCGACTGGAAACACTCAACTTTAACACCATCTATCCCACGGTTTGGCAAGGAGGCTACACGCTTTATCCCAGCGCTGCAGCCCAACGAGTATTCGGACAGTCGATCGATCCATCACCCGGATTGAAAGATCGAGACATTCTCAAAGAAATTATAGCACAATCGCACCAAAAAAATATAGCAGTAATTCCTTGGTTTGAATTTGGTTTCATGGCACCCGCCGAATCAGAATTAGCCAGACTGCACCCCGACTGGTTGGCGAAGCGGAGCGACGGTTCAACTATTTGGAAAGAAGGCACCCACGATCGAGTGTGGCTGAATCCTTTTCATGCCGAAGTCCAGCAATTTATCTTAGATTTAATCCTAGAAATTGTCGATAATTACGATATAGATGGCATTCAATTTGACGACCATTTCGGTTTGCCAGTAGAATTTGGCTACGAACCGCTAACAGTGTCAATGTATCAGGAACAAATCAAAAGCCCTCCTTCCAATGACCCCCGCGAAACCTTCTGGGTGCGATGGCGCGCCGACAAAATCAACGACTTTATGGGACGAATTTCCCGCGCTATCAAATCCCGCAAACAAAAATGTATTGTCAGCTTATCTCCCAACCCCCTGCACTTTGCTTTACCAGCCCACTTGCAGGACTGGTTTACCTGGGAAAGACGCGGCTATATCCAAGAACTTATAGTACAGGTTTATCGCAGGGATATCAAGCGTTTCAACGCCGAATTGGAACGGGAAGAACTCCAATTAGCTAAAACGCACATTCCAACTGCGATCGGCATTTTAACAGGATTGAAAAATAATTCAATTCCGCTGAAACTAATTCAAGAGCAAGTGCAAGAAGTGCGAAAAAGAAATTTTGCAGGCGTTTCCTTCTTTTTCTACGAAAGCTTGTCGAATTGGGCCAGCGAAACCCCCGAACAGCGCATTTCGGCATTGCAAGAATTATTTCCCACAAAGATGCAGCGCCCGCCATCCGAAGGCAGAATTTGAAACTAACGGTTAAAATGAGAAAAATCATAAAGCGCTTAGGAATTGTCATCTTATCTTTTACCGCTGTCCTAACAATTGGCTATCTAACTCCCAGAAAGTGGGGAAATTACTCGCAAGCAGATTGCACAATCTCTCTCTACATTTCTAACGAAGGCATCCACACCGAAATCATTGTTCCAGTTAAAAATCAATATTTTGACTGGAATCAATTTTTACCGCTAACAGAAATAGGGCGAGATACCACTTCTGATTTTAAATATTTGTCTTTTGGCTGGGGAGATAGAGCTTTTATGCTGGAAAATCCTAGTTCGGGAAGTATCAATTTAGTTACAGGTTTGAAGGCGCTGATTTTGCCTACTCCGTCTACTGTGCAGGTTCAAGGTTATCGAGGTTTGCCGGAAAATACAGAAACAAAATGTGTTGCTATTAGTGGATCGAATTATCTGAAAATGGTAGATTATCTTAAAAACACATTCCAATTAGACGCAAAAGGTAATAAAATAAAAATTGGCTACGGCTACGGCAACAGCAGCAGTTTTTATGAAGCAAGAGACAGTTACTATATTTTGAAAACTTGCAACGATTGGACGGCAGAAGGTTTGCAAAAAGCTGAGGTAAATACTCCTTTGTGGTCAACTCTACCGTCATCGATTATGTTTCATTTAAACAGCGGTTGCGAATGTAGAAGTCATTAGTCATTAGTCATTTGTTGGTTGTTATTTGTTATTTGTTATTTGTTATTTGTTACTCGCTTGGGGCTGGCAATAACGAATAACCGATTACCAATTCCCGATGCCCAATTCCCAATTCCCAATTCCCAATTCCCAAATCATGAATGTAATTCCAGCGATCGACCTATTGGACGGAAAATGCGTCAGATTGTATCAGGGAGACTACGCCAAGTCTCAAACTTTTAACGACAATCCCGTAGAAGTCGCCAGACAGTGGGTAAATCAAGGCGCGACAATGCTGCATTTGGTAGACCTCGACGGGGCCAAAGCCGGTCATCCCGTCAACCAAGCAGCCATTGAAGCCATCGTCCGCGCCGCAGACGTTCCCTGTCAAGTAGGCGGCGGAATGCGCGATCGCGCTTCTGTTGCTGCTATCCTCAATTTAGGCGTCCGGCGCGCCATTCTCGGCACTGTCGCCGTCGAACAACCGGAATTAGTAGGCGAATTGTGCGCCGAATTTCCCGGTCAAATTCTGGTGGGAATCGATGCCAGAAACGGTAAAGTTGCGACTAGAGGCTGGATCGAAACTTCCGAAGTTTTAGCGACAGAATTGGCGCAAAAAATGGCCGAATTGGGGGCAGCAGAAATTATTTACACCGATATTCACCGAGATGGTACTATGGAAGGGCCGAACTTGGAATCTTTGCGCGAAATTGCTAACGCTATTTCGATTCCGGTGATTGCTTCGGGCGGCGTTAGTTCGATCGCAGATTTATTGACATTATTGGCTTTGGAACCAATTGGTGTCAAAAGCGCGATCGTCGGTAGAGCAATTTATACCGGTGATATCTTGCTAAAAGAAGCAATTCAAGCTGTCGGACAAGGCCGGTGGCAAGATGTTCCGCCAGATTTGGGCTCTTCCAGTTTTGCTTGACCATCTAAATCCGGTGCCGCCAGCCTTTAAAAAACCGGAAATATTAAGTTTGCGTGCATCTAGAATTATCTGATTTGAATGTCTTTCTTATCATCATTGTACCATGTTTCTTAACCCAACAATTACAGCTTTAAGTTCTGGGATAGCATCTTTAACTGCTCCCATACCTTTGTTAGCAACAGTCGATTCCGAAAATTCGCCGCTCGTTTTGAGCGGAGTTCTGCTCAGTTTGGTAGTGATTTATCTTGCCAGTAAATTAGGCGCGGAAGCGGCTATGAAGTTTAATCTTCCACCAGTTTTGGGTGAACTTGTAGCAGGGGTGATTGTTGGCGTATCCGCTTTGAACCTGATCGTTTTTCCCGAAGGCGGACTGTCAGCATCCAACTCAGGAATTATGACTGTTTTGCAGTCGATAAATCCTATGTCCCCTGCCTCCGTCACCAGCGTGTTTGAATCGCAGAGCGAGATCGTTTCTGTGCTGGCTGAATTGGGGGTGATTATTCTACTGTTTGAAATAGGTTTGGAGTCGGATCTCAGACAACTCAAAGAAGTAGGAATTCAAGCCACCTTTGTCGCTGTTGTCGGCGTAGCAGTTCCCTTTGTTGCCGGTACTGCGGGCTTGATGATAATTTTTCACACGGCGGCGATTCCGGCAATTTTTGCCGGGGCTGCTTTGACGGCAACCAGCATCGGAATTACCTCGAAAGTGTTGTCTGAATTGGGAAGGCTCAAATCAAAAGAAGGTCAAATCATTGTTGGGGCTGCAGTAATTGACGACGTGCTGGGAATTATTGTCTTGGCAGTGGTCGCCAGTTTAGCAAAAACTGGTGAAATTGATGTTGTTAATGTCATCTATCTGATCGTCGGTGCAACTACATTTCTGCTCGGTTCAATTCTGTTGGGCGGCATCTTTAACAAAAGCTTTACCGCAGCGGTGGAGAAACTCAAAACTCGCGGTAATATCGTTATCCCGGCATTTATCTTTGCTTTTTTCATGGCTTTTATCGGCAACGCAATTCATCTCGAAGCGATTTTGGGTGCATTTGCGGCTGGTTTAGTGCTAGATGAAAGCGATGCCCGCAACGAGTTGGATGAGTTGATTAAACCCGTCGCTGATTTGTTTGTACCCATCTTTTTTGTGACGGTGGGAGCGCGCGCCGATTTGGGCGTTTTGAACCCAACAGTGCCGGAGAATCGGGCGGGACTTTTGATTGCCCTGTTTTTGATTGTAGTGGCGATTTTTGGCAAGTTGATCACTGGTTGGGCGGTGTTCGGTCAGCCTGGAATCAATCGATTGGCGATCGGAGTTGGGATGATTCCTCGGGGCGAAGTCGGGTTAGTTTTTGCCGGTATCGGTTCGGCTAGCGGGGCTTTGGATAAACCGCTGGAAGTGTCGATTATTATCATGGTGATTCTGACGACATTTTTAGCGCCGCCTTTTCTGCGGATTGCCTTTGGCGATACGGTAGAGCCTCCTGCTAGCGGGGAACCTTCCAGCGAGAAAACTGCGATTAGCGGGTGATATGACAGCAGATTCCAGGTGCATCAAGTACACCCCAGAAACGGGTTTGTTTACAGTTATCGCCGGATAACTGATTCTGTTCAAGAAACCCGGTTTCTCAAAAAATCTAGGTTGCCTAGCGGCATATTTAGCAAGAAACCGGGTTTCTAGCAATGATGCAACAAATCTAACCTGCAATTTACCGAAACAAATAAGGACACGGCACTGCCGTGTCCCTACAGAAATTAACTCAATTTGCGATTACTTAACAAACAGCATTTCTTGATAAGTAGGCAGCGGCCACAAATCATCAGCCACTTCAGCTTCCAAAGCATCAGCATACTGCCGAACCTCATCCATCAAAGGGCGAATTGTTTGCGAAGCGTACTGCATATGCTCGTCTGTTGTAGCAAAATCGTGCTTGCTCAAAGCATCACTCAACTTGCTCGCAGTATCCATCATTGACTTAACCAGAGCAGCTACTTTTTCGGCAGTTGCCTTTTCCAATTCAATGCCAATTTCTTTCAACTTATAAATCGTGTTAGAAAGATCGGACAAATAGCTCACCGCTGCCGGATAAATCAGAGTTTTTGTCATGCTCAGTACCAGTTTTGCTTCGACTTCTATTGCCAGCAAATACTGCTCTGCATACACATCATAACGGCTTTCTAGTTCAACCGGAGTTAGAACACCTGTCTTTTCAAACAAGTCCTCAACGTATCCTTCCTTCAACGCCGACAAAGCATCTGCCGTAGTCCGCAAGTTGGCTAAACCCCGTTCTTCAACAGCCATTTTGTGCCATTTTTCTGAATAGCCGTTACCGCCAAATATCACTGCGCCGTGCTCGTCCATCACTTCTTTCAGAAGTGTTTGGATGGCAGCATTCAGTTCAGTTCCGTTAGCCAAATCGCTTTCTAATTTGTTAGCAACCCAGTCCAAAGAATCTGCAAGAATAGTATTCATTGCCACCAGCGGGCCGGAAACAGATTGACCGGAACCTACGGCACGGAATTCAAAGCGGTTTCCCGTAAAGGCAAAGGGTGAAGTCCGGTTTCTGTCGCCGGCATCTTTTAGAAAAGTAGGCAGTGTTTCTACGCCTAAATTCATGATTCCGCGATCTTGAGAACCTTTAACTCCGCCCTTGCTAATTTGCTCGAAGATATCTTCTAATTGCGAACCTAAATAGACGGAGATAATCGCTGGTGGAGCTTCGTTGGCACCCAAACGGTGGTCGTTGCTGGCAGTTGCAACTACGGCGCGCAACAAGGGGCCGTATTTGTGAACGCCGCGAATCACAGCGCCGCAGAATACTAGGAATTGTATGTTAGAGTGCGGTGTATCGCCGGGGTCTAATAAGTTGCCTTGGGTGGCGTTACCGACTGACCAGTTGACGTGTTTGCCGGAACCGTTGATTCCCGCGAAGGGCTTCTCGTGCAGCAAGCACATAAAACCGTGTTTCTTCGCTGTGTTGCGGAGAATTGTCATGGTTAATTGTTGGTGGTCGCTGGCGACGTTTGCTGCTTCAAAAACTGGTGCAATTTCAAACTGACCGGGTGCTACTTCGTTGTGGCGGGTTTTGGCCGGAATTCCCAGGCGGTACATTCTTTCTTCTACTTCCTGCATGAAGACTTGAACGCGCTCTGGGATGGCTCCAAAATAGTGGTCGTCAAATTGCTGACCTTTGGCGGGAGGTTTGCCAAAGAGGGTGCGGCCTGCTAGCAGCAAGTCTGGGCGGCTGTGGCCGAAGTTGGAATCTATGAGAAAGTATTCTTGTTCGCAACCGCAACTGGAATTTACGGGTGCAACTTCGGTGTTTCCTAACAGTTTTAAGACTCTGGTTGCTGCTTTGTTCATGGCGCCGATGGAGCGCAAAAGCGGGGTTTTTTTGTCTAGGGCTTCACCTGTCCAAGAGATGAAAACAGTGGGAATGCACAAAGTCATGCCGTTGTCTGTTTCCATGACATAGGCGGGGCTGGTGACATCCCAGGCTGTGTATCCGCGAGCGGCGTCGGTGGAGCGAATGCCGCCGTTGGGAAAGGAGGAACCGTCGGGTTCGCCTTGTACTAAAAGTTTACCTGCAAATTCTGAGATGACGGAGCCGTCGCTTTGGACTGAGATGAAACCGTCGTGTTTTTCGGCGGTGCTGTTGGTTAGCGGGTAAAATACGTGGGCGTAGTACAGGGCTCCTTTGGAAATAGCCCAATCTTTCATTGCTACTGCAACTACATCAGCTACGGAAGGATCGAGGGTTTGCCCGGTTTGAATGGTGTTTTTTACTGATTTGAAAATATTTTTGGGCAGTCTTGCTTGCATTTGGCTCAGACTAAAAACGTCTGTTGCCCACATATCTTCTAACCGCTTGAGAGGCTTGGGCGGGGTCAGTTTGCGGTTGACGATTTGAGAAATTGCTTGAACGCGCGATTGGTTTCCACTCATGGTTATTTTTATTGGGATTGGGGGAGCAGTAGTTGTGAAAAATAGTGGTTAGCGCAAGTCTAACCGTTGATGAATCTGTTAGATTTACTAACATTTTTGGTCAAGGCTAATTTTTTGGAGAATGCCTTTTTTGGCAGGATATGAAGAATTGGATGAGCGAGGCGCAATAACTTCGCTTTCTGTGTTGCTGAGAATCCGGTGTTCGATAGATGCGGTGGGATTTCAGTTCTTAGCAATAAAATAGATGGCAAGAGGCTGTACTAACTTTAGTTAACATCATAGATGTGGTCGCTGCACAGATTTAGTAGCTCATTTTAACCCTGGTAAGCTCAAAAATTTTGTGCGAGTCAATTCCGATTAATTCTGGTCAAAACTACTTATGGTTTTTAACGGTTCGACGATCGATAAATCGCAGCCCAGCAAACAACGCACTCGTTTATTGTTTTGGGGAATTATGGAGACTACACAACCTACATTTGGAGAGTGTAAGCAATGATTAACTTAATTAATGTAGCACAGGCTACAGAATGTTACTTTTTTTTGCGGAATGGTCGATCGCCCGATCGCGCGCAACCGCAGGAGTTGAGTTTGACAGGAGGCCTTTCTACTGAAACGGCGGGCGATCGCAGCAGTTGTAGGGTGCGCCAGCAGTGGGTTATTGTGGCTAATTTACTTACTCTTGGCTTTCGCGGCCCTAGATTCCACCGTAAATCCGGGAATATCTGACAATTCTGCGGCGCTCAAACTGTACTGTTCGCAAACCAAACTTAAACGACTTCCGCTACTTTTAACGGCGTTGACAGAGTGAGTCAAATCTCCTTGAAAATAGATCAGCGAATTGGCTTGCGGCTTAATCTGTCCGACTTGCTGTTTGTTGCGCCGCAGTATCAATTCTCCTCCTTGCAAGTTTGGCGGTACTTGTACGTACAAAACGCTGACGGCTGCGGGAGGTTCGACGGTTTTGCAGTACGATCGCAAAGATCGATCGATATGCGGATCGACGCGGGAACCTTCAGCCAGCAGCAGGGGATTGAGATAAAAAGCGTTGCATTCAGGGTTTAATGCTCTGTCTAGATAGGGTTTGAAGAAGGGGAAGCGCCGCTCTACTTCGGCAATTTCGGAACGCTTAAACACCACTGAAAAGCCTTTTGTGCCAATGAAATCGCGGTTGAGGTTGTTGATTGCCAGATACGGGGATGCTAGAATTGAGCCTCGCAAGTCGTTGAGATAGTCGATCGAGAAAGCGTTAGGATGTTGGCTATAGTATTTCAAGGCGCTTAAAAATCATCAAAGTTTAACGGAAACAGCGGATAGGAATG
>NZ_JBARVX010000130.1:0-12309 GCF_049646505.1 Microcoleus sp. | reverse complement strand
CATTGAGATGCTTACCTGTTTTAGCAAACACCATATCGTCTGCGAGTTTTACCATTTCCTTAAGGTTCATAGAGTCGGGTAGATGTCAGGGTTGGTTGTATTGTACCCAACATTTCCCAACATTTCCCAACATTTCCCAACATTTTTCATAGAGGGCGAGTTGAAGTTGCATACAAAAGTCCCAACAAAATTGAGCATTTTGGGCTAGACAAAGCTTAGATTTCTAAAGATAATGAGAGAAGTATAAAGAATAACTTGTGGGATTAAACCCTGGTTTTTTGCCAATCACCACGTTAAGGAAAAGCCAAGATGTTACGAGCTTTAATTGCTATTTTTGTTGCATTCGCTATTACGTTCGTAGGAACTGCCAAGCCAGCCTATGCCTACTCAGATGATTTCAGTATGACATCCATTCCTCCCATCGAGATTCAGGCAAATGGTGGCTCAAGTCATATCAGCGATTTTTCTAACACCCGAACCTATGAAAAAGACATAGAGCAATCTAATAATTTCATAGGTAAAGTCATAGAAGGAACTGGAGAAGGAGTAAAAATCATAGCAACAATGATAACCATAAGTGGATTTTGCTACGTTGCAAGCGCCGCTGCAACAACAGTTTTCCCTCCTGCTGCTGCTTTAGTTGTGCCTTGCACTGCTTTGGGTGCTGTGGGGGCAGAAGCTAAGACAATGCTTAAAGGATTTGACAGAGTTTTAGGCGCACACTAGGTCTGTGGACAAATAGATTGATTGGCCCGAAGTCTTTATTAAAGAACTTTGGGCATTTTAGTGTGACTTTGCGATGATTGTATGGAGTGCGATCGCCCGATCGCGCATCAAGACCGATCGCCCTTTCTTGTTTCTGATGAGCGAGATCCTAATAATCATCGCTCCGTCTATGGCATTTATCCACCAACAACTACCAACCCCACACCGCAGCGAGTTGCCGCATCCGCCAAGCGGTTATCAAGTGTTGCGATCGGCAATTCCAATCGTAGTGCTAACTCTCTCATAAGCTGCATCATAAGCAGCTAAACCTTCTTGTCTTCCTAGCACCAGAGTTGACGAGAGTGCGCTGCTATCAGTGGCTTCGTCAACCTGAATTAAAAGTGATTGTAACAAAGCAATAGCCATCTCAGATTGCTGAGTTGTCATGCGGTTGCGTCGCTCGGCAACCAGGAGAGTATTAGCAACTTCTAGCGACCAAATGCCTGGTACAAATGCTTCGCAATCTGGCATCATCGCGAGTATAGCATTGGCATAATCATTATCTTCATCGACTAAGCACCAACTAATGGCTACAGAACAATCCAATACAAACTGCATTAAAACCTGCGCCCTTCTTCAATCATGGAACGGATTGAGCTTTTATCCAAGGCAATTTCTTGCCGCAGTTGTAGCATTCTAGCAATTGCTGCTTGAATTGATTTTTTAGTAGTCAGTTGTCCCCAAGCGTTATACTTCTGTTTAACTTCTTCAGACGGTAGAGGCTGTACAACTACTACCACTTCGACAGAAGTATCTTTAAACTCAGCGGGCATTTGGAGCAGCAATATGCCATCACATCCAATATGCGATATCAGTTTCATTGTTTCCATATCAGACTCCAGAAACTTAGAGCAATTCCAGTTTACCTCAAAGCTGTTCACCTTGACCAGTATCTTGAGCGATCGCATGGGTGCTATTGAAGGGGAAGGAGTTCGCCCTTTATATCAATTCCTAAAAACTTGCACTTTTTCTATATCCAATCCCTCTTCGCCTAAAGTATCAGTCGAAGAATGACGATCGATAAACTCACTTAACAGCGCAAAAAACTGATCGAGTGCTTTGCTTTCATCCTCAGAATAAAACAGAATGACGTTAGCCCAAGATTGGCTAGTCTGCACATTGAATCTTTTTCGTATCCACTCAGGAAACTGCATAAAATCGCTATCTTGTTTAGTTGGCTGTTCTCCCAACTCATATTTAGCAACGCTGTAACCAGATAAAAAAGCCTGAAGACAAATAATTGAATGTCGTCCCAAGTACATTGAAGGAGCTTTCTTAATTTTCTCAATTAGTGTATATAAATCGTGCATCTTTTACCTCAATCTTTTTCAAATAACTGCAAATTTTGCCGCTCAAAATTCTTCTTCTATAACCTTAAAACTTCCCCTACCCAGTTCCAGAGTAGGAGATGTTAAATTTTGCAACCATTCCTGCCGAGTCACACCACTACAATCTATATTATCAAAAACAATTTCCTGTGCCTCAATGGTAATTGATATCCCTTGATGGTAGCCATTAGTAGCAATTTGCTGCTGTCGTCGTAAATCATAAATCACTGACCAAGGTAGGTCTTGCCTTTCTAAATCCAGTTTAATCTGCTTACCATGTAGATTTCTGACCGTCAAGAACTCTTTGATAGCCTGACTGCATTCAACACATTGAAAAACCCCATAAAGGCTGGCAATTTTAGCGATATCCTCTCGAATTTCATCTAAACTACTCCGATCTAAACTCAAAGTGGAAAGTTTACCTCCTATCTTTAGGTACAAGTATATCTCAAAATTTCGGGCATTTGGAGAAGCAATATGCCATCACATCCAATATGCGAGATCAGTTTCATTTTTTCCTAGTCAGACTCCAGAAATTTCGAGCAATTCTAGTTTACCTCAAAGCTGTTCGCCTTTACCAGTATCTTGACCGATCGTATAGGTGCTTTTGAATGGCGAAGGATGTCGCCCCTCAAATCTTTAGGCTATTTTACTTGCCTTCTTCTTTTTTCGTTCGCGCCTTTCTACTGCTATTTGTTTCATAACCTCTATTTCCTCAAAATCGACCTGCATCACAGCCGTCTTAAACTCCAGACCCAAAACACAGCTAATTTCAAGGAGTTCCATATAACTAGCACCTTGATAATCTTTATTCTCGTGTTCCTTAAGGCGTTCAGGGTCCATATCCAACCTTTCTGCTAGTTCTTCCACGCTGATCTTTGCTGCCATTCGAGCTTTAATTAAAGCATCTGATAGTTTATTGAAATTCTCAACTACAAGTTCGATCTGCTTACTCTTGTCCCACGCCATCAATCTTTCATATTCCGCTATTTCTTCATGCAACTGATCCAAATGGCGCTGAATCGAACCTCTACCTGCATCCCATTTGAGAAAGTCCTTTCTTTTTGCTTCTTCATCTCGCTCCATTGCTGCTAGAGTTTTGTTGAATTTCTCTACCCATTCTTTGCTGACTTCATACTGTAATTCATCTTTAATCATGGTTCCCACCTCATTAAATCTATCGCTATAATTCCTTTCTTATTTTTGTCCCTGTCACTTTGAAAAAATTCAAAGGAATTTTCTCCGTAATTGCCTACAGGTTCGTCTGAGGGAAAAATTTCCCCTCGATACTTAGCTTTTTGGGCATTTCGATCCTGATGATTGAACAATCTAGGAGCATTGATTCTCAGATACTCCCTGTCTACAGTTTCTCTATCGTAACAAGCATCAAAATCATTAGGCTTATCTTTGCTGGTAACAAAACTACCATCAATATAGATAGTTCTAGCACCTGCTGCTTTTAATTGGGTCATTGCCAGTTTCAAGCCCAATATCAAGCTATCTCTTTTAAAATTAGTGCCAAATCTCTCCTCAAACTCCTCCCATTCGCAAAAATGAACTCCCGGTGGTAGATTGCCGTTTTCATCGAATTCTGGAATCACTTACTCACACCCGCGCCGCAAATTAGTTGTTCGAGTCGATCGTACCACAGCTATCATTATAAACAAACAAAAACCCGGCGGCTACAAAAAACCGGGTTTCTCCATATTGTTGCTGCATTTTCGATCGCTCATATTCCACTCACGTAGGCCATCACAGGAGCACTTTGCTGCTGCTGCGCCAGTGTCAAAAGCCGCTGAATCCGCTCTTCGGTAGAGGGGTGAGTGCGGAAAAGTGACTGCAAACCTTTAGTCGAAAAAGGATTCACAATCAGCAGCGGCGACATCGCCGGATTGCCGTGCATCGGAATTTCTCGGCTCATTTTTTCCAATTTTTGCAGGGCGTTTGCTAAGCCGATCGGGTTATTGGTAATTTCCACCGCACCGCTATCGGCTGCAAATTCCCTCGTCCGAGAAATCGCCAATTGAATTAGCGTTGCTGATAGCGGTGCTAAAATGATTAAAAACAGCAAACCAAAGGGATTCGGCCCTTGTCTGCTGTCCCGCGTCACCGGGCCGTAAAGCGCTCCAAATGTCAGAATTCGCCCGACAAATGTAATCGCGCCCGCAATTGTCCCTGCAACTGCTTGAGTCAGAGTGTCGCGGTTGCGGATGTGCGTCAGTTCGTGCGCTAAAACGCCTTCCAATTCTTCGCGGGAAAGCAGTTTGATGATGCCTTCAGTAACTGCTATTGTGGCGTGTTCCGGGTCTCTTCCCGTGGCGAATGCGTTGGGAGATTGAGTGGGAACTACAAAGATTTTTGGCACGGGAATTTCGGCTTTGGCGCTCAGCGATGCTACAATATCGTAGAGTTCGGGAGCTTCGCTGCGGGCGATCGGGCGAGCGCGGTAAGCCATCAAAGCGGCCGTATCGGAATAGTACCAAGAGCTAAAACTGGTGAAGGCCGCTAATGCTAAACCGATGTAAAGTCCTTGCTCGTTGCCGATTAAATAATAGCTTCCTAAAACTAGAAGGCCGCTGAGAAGCCCTAATAGAGCTGCTGTTCTGATGTGATTTGTTCCTTGCATGGCGGGTTGGGGCGATCGCGAATTTTGATATTTTTGAGCTTGTTATTAGATTTTCATATTTTCGGGCGATCGCGCCTCTATCCGCCGAAATAACTGCTGCAATCAATAGTAGTATTTTGCCTCCTCAGTCATAAAAAGAGGTGGCTCTGCCACAGCATATGACATTTCCAAGCAGAGCCTGGAAACGAGATTAATCTCACGAATTTGCTGCCCAAAGAATAGAAATATTCCTGTATTGCTTGAACATTGAATCAGCACTCACCAGCGTCATCTCCTCTATCTGAGCCTGAGCAATCAGCATTCGATCGAAAGGATCGCGATGATGTAATGGTAACGCAGCCGCTCGCAGGGCATGAGGTGCTGTAATTTCTAACGATCGCACATCTAACTGTATCATGCGCGTCGAAATGTAGGTATCTATGGGTTCTGGCAGCGGCAACTTTCCGATCGCAACTTTGATGCCCATTTCCCAGACACTAGCAACAGAAAACCACAATTCGTTCGTTTCATCGGCAATGTGTGCGATCGCCTCCTCATTCAATCGATCTGGTTGGGCAAACCACCACAAAAAACACTGCGTATCCAGCAAGAGTTTCACTCTGCATTCCCCTCGAATGCGGTCAAAATCTCTTTTGGCAAAGGATCGTTAAAGTTTTCTGGCAAAACAAATCTCCCTCGATCTTGTCCTAAACAGGATCGTCGATTGGATGAAGTACGAAACGGAACCAACTTCGCAACTGGGATGCCTTCGTTGGAAATAATGATTTCTTCTCCCAGTTCCACACGCGACAATAGTAGTGAGAGATTCGTTTTAGCTTGATGGATATTTACAGTTTCCATGCTCTTAAAAAACTAAGTCTGTCAACTAATTATAACAAAATAAACGCAGACAATCTTACATTTATCTGCGTTTACCTGGGTTGATATGCGGTTGAATTCTCCAACCCTAAACCGCTTGCACTTCCTTTTCCTCAACAGCAACAGGTTCTTGATATACTGTTTGAGACTCATTAGCCAAAAAGTCAGCTAATTGTTCTTCGATTTCATCCCGCACAATTTGACGGTATTCTAGGAAATGCTCGTTGTGGGCGCACACTGTTAAATAGTGATCCCAAACCGCAGGATTGCGTTTGATAATGCTGAACAAATGATGCCAGAATTTCCACCGAGTTGAACGCTTGACTCCTTGTCGCCAAACTACAGTTAGCAGTGCTCGCAAGTCGATCCAACTGGGGATTCTTGATGGTATATCTGCTGTAGGTGCACCCAGCATCAAGAAGTGGCGGTAGGTGCGGTCTAAGTATTTCTCAGCATCGTACACATCAGAAAATGCTTGGACATATTCCCGCGCGATGTCTTCTAGCGGCCGCGTTGGAATGAAGTTCATCAAAGTTGTCTGGTTGAGGTTGCCAGATTTGTCGCGCAATCTGCCTTCTTTTGCTAGTCTGTGGGACAATGCAGTGTGCGGCAAAGCTTGCAGCATTCCAAAGGTTGTGCTCGGAATTGCGGCTGCTTCGGCAAAGTCTACAATGCGTTGACCTGCGCCTGGTTTTTCGCCGTCGAATCCGATGATGAATCCGGCCATTACTCGCAAGCCGGATTTGGCAATTAGTTCTACTGATTCGATTAGGGAATTGCGGGTATTTTGGAATTTTTTGGTCATTTGCAAGCTTTCTTCGTCGGGGGTTTCAATTCCTAGGAATACTGCATTGAAATGACATTTCACCATCATGTCCATCAATTCTTGGTCTTGGGCTAAGTCGATGGATGCTTCTGTGTTGAAGTTGAAGGGGAATTTGTGTTCTATTTGCCAGACTTCTAAGTCTTTTAGCAATAGTTTGACACTGCGTTTGTTGCCGATGAAGTTGTCGTCTACCATGAACACGCCGCGCCGCCAACCTAGGTTATAAAGGCAGTCTAATTCTGCGATTAATTGTTGGGGAGTTTTGGTGCGGGGTTTGCGCCCGTAGAGGACGATGATGTCGCAGAATTCGCACTGGAAGGGACAGCCTCGCGAAAATTGAATTGACATCGAATCGTAGGCGTCTAATTCCAGCAAATCGAAGCGGGGAACTGGGGTTGTGGTAACATCGGGTTTTATGCCGTCCGATCGATACATTCCACTTTTTTCGCCGCGCGCTATTGCTTCGACGAACATCGGCAAGGTGATTTCGCCTTCGTCGAGAATCAGGTAATCGATGCCTGCAGCTTGAGGTTCTTCGGGTACGGAAGTCGGGTAAGGGCCGCCGCAAGCTACGGATTTACCGCGCCGTTTTGCTTCGCGAATGATGTCTAGCAAATCTTCTTTTTGGACAATCATGGCGGAGAGAATAACGAGCTCTGCCCATTCCCATTCTGCTTCGGTGATTTGTCTGATGTTGCGATCGACTAACTTAAATTCCCATTCTTGGGGTAGAATAGCTGCTACTGTGACCAAACCCAGCGGTGGAAGCAGCACTTGGCGATCGACTAATTCTAGGATTTTCTCGTAAGACCAAAATGTTTTCGGAAACAGGGGATAAACTAGGAGAACTCGCATTATATGTTAAACCTCACATCAGTAAACAACTTGCGATCGGGCTGGCGGGGCGTGAGAGTTCGATCGACTCTCAAGACTTAATATTAAGGCTAAAATTACGATCTTGCGCGCGATCGAATATCGGGCGAGGGGTAACACCCCCTAAGACCAATAAAACATCGCAATTTTTAGGTTGCAGTTCCCTGTTAAAGTTAGCAAATGCTGATATCTTATCGTATTTAACCCTTAATTGACGATAATCGCATTGAAAAAGCGCCGGATTCAGACAAAAAACAACTTAAAAAACTTACATTATTCGTAAAATGCGCCTCGGCGCACCCTACACATATCTGGTAAGGTACACATTGGCGTTCCCTCTTCCGACGGACATCGGACTGATGACGTTGTACGGAAAGCAGTTGCCAGTTGTCAGTTGTCAGTTGTCAGTTGTCAGTTGTCAGTTTTCAGTTGTTACCAATAACAAATAACTAATAACTAATAACAAATAACTAATAACTAATAACTAATAACTAATAACAAATAACAAATAACAAATAACAAATAACAAATAACAAATAACTAATGACCTACTTTACATTTTGATCGGGAATCCCGCTAGTTCTTAACATATCCGCAACTGTACCGCAGTAACTCGGCATTCCGATGCTTTCGGGATTGACCAGATTTTGATAGGTAAAATGGCGGTAGCTGATGCAAAATCTGTCCCAAGCTGCCACCTGAATTCGGAACAGCCAAATAAAGAAATCGGCTAGTGTTGGTGACAGAGTAAGCCGAAAAAATATGTTTTTATGCAAATACTGGCAAGCTTGTTCTACGACTTCGTTAGCTGTAATCGCCGGATTTCCTAGCACAAAATGTCGCGGTTCCTCGGAAGCCGGCGGATGTTCAACTAAATAATTAACTACTTTGGCAATATCTGCACCGTGGATGAAGTGAAAGCTTCCGTCTGCCTTAAACCAGCGAATTAAACCGATCCATTTGGCGACAAGCGGCAAGCCGGATGACAGGTGAGAGACTGGTTTTTCTGCGTCTCCTCCCAATACTAATGTTGGGTAAAGTGCGGTAATCGGAGGTACATTTGTCAAGGTGGATAATTGCGTCATGCAATCGTATTTCGACCGAATATAATCTGTTCCCAGTTCGCCGGCTTCTGCGAGCAAGTTGTTGTCTCTACCGAGTATGCTGGCTGTTGAAAAGTAAATTACTTGCTGGCACTTTTCGGGCGAAAGTAGTTGAATTAGGCGCAGGGTTTTGGTGACGTTGACATCAAAAACTTCTTGGGTTCCTCCCCAAGCTGTGGCGGCTAAAATTGCTACGTCTATTGTTTGCAGGAGTTCGGAATGGCGATCGATATCTTTCATGTCGCCTTGTATGATATGGATGCCGGGGCGGGCTTTCCAGTCAAATTTTAGCTTGTCTGGGTTGCGAACTAATAGGTAAAGTTCGTGGTTGGTCTCTTGAATCAAAGTTTCGGCCATGTAGTGACCGATACAGCCACTTGCACCCGTCACAAAAATTTTTTTGGGGTTCATTTTGTCGGTGGGGAAGAGGGCAGGAATGAGGGTTTTTTATGGTTGGGAAACGCTAATGCTTTAACTCGTTACCAGGCTCTGCCTGGTAACGCAGATCGGGAGGCTCTGCCTCCATTGTAGGCGAGGCAGAGCCTCGCTTGTATGGGTTCCGCAGGCAGAGCCTGGGAACCAGTTAAATCGCAATTCAAGCAGTAACTGCGAGCAATTTGTCGGCTTGTTTTGCGGTTTCAAAGAAGAAACGCACGTTGTCTTCGGGAGTTCCCGGTAACACGCCGTGTCCTAAATTGAGGATGTGTCCGCGCGGGCCCGCTTTGCGAATTGTATCAAGAATTCGATCGCGAATAAACGCTTGAGAACCAAACAACACGCCCGGATCGAGATTTCCCTGAACGTTCATGTTGGGGCCCAAACGCCGGCGGGCGTCGGCCATATCAACTGTCCAATCGACGCTGATGATATCGGCGCCGGATTTGGTCATGCTTTCGAGGAGGCCGCCACTACCGCTGACTAAGAGAATTAGCGGGGTGTCGGGATGGGTTTTTTTGACTTGATCGAAAACCTGTTTTTGGTATGGTAGGGCGAAGGTTTCGTAGTCCTGCGGGGACAGTTGGCCGGCCCAGGAGTCGAACATTTGCACTACTTGCGCGCCGCAGTCGATTTGATAGCGCATATAAACTGCGATCGCATCGGCGAATTTTGACAGCAACTGATGCAGTAAAGTTGGATCGGAAAATGCCATGTTTTTGATGATGGCATAATATTTAGAACCTTTACCCTCAACGGCATAGGCCGCCAGCGTCCAGGGCGCGCCGACAAAACCGAGCACGGTGGATTTGTTGCCGACTTCCGCGCGCAGGGATTTGAGGATTGTTTTGATAAACGGCAAGCTTTCTTCCGGGTTCAGCGGTTGGAGGTTGTCGATTTGCTCTTTAGTGCGGATGGGTTCGTGGATAATCGGGCCTTTGCCTTCGGCGATGTCCATGTCGATGCCCAAACCGGGCATTGGGGTGACAATATCGGAAAACAGAATTACGCCGTCGGGTTGAAACGCGCGCCACGGCTGAAGGGAAACTTCGATGGCGACTTCGGGAATTTCGGAACGTTCGCGAAACGAGGGATACTTTTCTCGCAAATCTCGATAAGCCTTCATGTAGCGGCCTGCTTGGCGCATCATCCACACGGGCGGGCGTTCTAGGGTTTCGCCGCGGGCTGCCCGCAACAGTAAGGGAACTTCATTTAATGCCGACATTTTAACTTTTCTCTACCTTAGATATTTCAATGCCTTTGGTAGCTTACCACTGTCCGATCGTCCTTTTCGACAAAAAATTCATCCGTCCGCAGCACCTATATATGTATGTACGTGCATTCGGACTGACGCGAGGCTCAGAAACCGGGGGAAAGGTGGACGAAAATACGCGCGTTGTCGGCATATCAGCTAAAAAACCCGGTTTCTTCGGGCGCCAATGCGTAAATGCGGTGTATCTGTGACTGCGAAGCACCTTAGCGCCAGCGATTTGAAGGAAAACCACCGCAGGATATGTTTTTCAAGGGTTTTGACTTTTGGACTGAGGAAGAGTTGGGTGGGGCGGGTTGATAAATATTGTTGGTGAAACCAGCCCCTTGTATCTGAAAAGAGTCAAGACAGTATGTACGATCGACCATAATATCCCGCCGGGGCAGGTTTATTGAATCTCTGATCTCGTTTCCGGTTGCATCGGAATCATAAAATCGAGTCGTACCGCCAACAGTCAACAGTCAACAGTCAACAGCCAACTATTCCCCAGGAGTGCAACCGGAATTGATATGATTTGTGTTAGATATCAAGCGCGAAGGGGCCCCGACAAGCTCCTGCTTAATTAACTGGAGATAAGATCGAAATCAATCAGCGAAATGCTTAATAATCGCATCCGCAAACTCAGAACACTTAAGTTCCGGTACGGGCGGTTCCATCAACCTTGCCAAATCGTAGGTAACTTCACCGTTAGAAATGGCCGCTCCCAAACCCTTCTTAATCAAATCTGCGGCTTCCTGCCATCCCATATATTCTAACATCATGACTCCCGACAAAATCAGCGAACCGGGATTGACTTTATCCAAACCTGCGTGTTTCGGTGCAGTGCCGTGAGTTGCCTCAAAAACTGCACATTCATCGCCAATATTTGCGCCGGGGCCCATTCCCAATCCGCCGACAATTGCAGCCGCCGCATCGGATAAATAATCGCCGTTTAAATTCATCGTTGCCAAAATTGAATACTCGGCAGGTCTGGTTTGAATTTGCTGAAAAATACTGTCAGCAATTCTATCGTTGACCATGATTTTTTCTTTCCACTTACCGTTACCGTGACTGTCCCAAATTGCAAACAGAACGTCGGCTACTTCTTGGCGGATTTTGGCTTGTTTTTCGGGAGTCAAAGCATCGTATCCCGGATCTATTTGGCGGGCATTGTCTTCTAAACTAAGAGCGGGATTGCGTTCTTTGTTGTCGAGAACCCAAGATTCTCTTTCTGTCACGCACTGGTTGCGAAATTCGGTGGTTGCTAGTTCGTAACCCCAATCTCGGAAAGCTCCTTCGGTGTATTTCATTATGTTGCCTTTGTGCACCAAGGTTACTTGCTGCTTGTCTTTTGGCAACCGCAAAGCGTGGGTCATTGCCCGCCGTACTAAACGTTGGGAACCGCTTTTGCTAATCGGTTTAATTCCTATTCCTGAATCGAGGCGAATTTGTTTTTTGCCGTGTTCTGGTGTTGCGGGAATTAACTCATTGTTGAGGTATTCAATCAACTTTTTGCCTATTTCGCTGCCTTTTGCCCATTCAATTCCGAGGTAAATATCTTCTGTATTTTCCCGGTAAATAATTACATCTAGGAGTTCGGGAGTTTTGTGCAGCGATGGGGTTCCATCGTAATATTTGCAGGGGCGCACGCAGGCGTAAAGGTCAAAAATTTGCCGCAATGCTACGTTTAGCGATCGAATTCCGCCACCGATTGGGGTTGTCAGTGGCCCTTTGATGGCGACTCCGTATTCTTTGATAGCGTCTAGGGAATCTTGGGGCAAATACTGGTAAGTTCCGTAGACATCGCAAGCTTCGTCGCCTACGTAAATCTTGAACCAGTTAATTTTGCGCTGGCCACCGTAGGCCTTTTCTACCGCAGCATCCATGACTTTCTGGGATGCCGGCCACAAATCAACGCCCGTACCGTCGCCGCGGATGAAGGGAATAATCGGGTCGTTGGGGACGATCGGCAAACCGTCTTTGAAAGTAATTTTAGAACCAGTGGTCGGGGCTACAATCTTTTCGTACATATCTTAACAGTGCGGATAGCAATGTTCCCTATTTTGCCACGATTATACCAGAAGTCATTAGTCATCAGTCATTAGTCATTAGTCATTAGTCATCAGTCATCAGTCATCAGTCATCAGTCAACAGTCAACAGTCAACAGTCAACAGTCATCAGTCAACAGTCATCAGTCAACAGTCAACAGTCAACAGTCAACAGTCAACAGTAATCAGTGCTGTCG
>NZ_JBARVX010000129.1:0-20961 GCF_049646505.1 Microcoleus sp. | reverse complement strand
CTCCGGGGGACAGCACTAATGACTACCCTTCCACTTCGGGAGCGGGCAAAATGACTGATGACTAATGACTAATGACTAATGACTAATGACTAATGACTAATGACTGATGACTAATGACTAATGACTGATGACTGATGACTAATGACTAATGACTAATGACTAATGACTAATGACTTCTTCCTTCATCCTTCATTGAGGTAATTTATGAGAGAATTAATCAGAGCGATTCGCGTAACCTTAGTTTTGTGGGGAATCACCGCAATTATTTATCCCTTAATCGTGCTAGCAATCGGTCAACTCGCTTTCAACTCGCAGGCAAACGGGAGCTTAATTACTAAACAAGGAGTTGTAGTCGGTTCATCCTTAATCGGTCAATCATTCAGTTCGGATAAATATTTTTGGAGTCGCCCCACCACCACAAATTACAGCAGCTTTGCACCTACTGATTTCGACCAAACAAAGGCAGATAATTTAACTCAAAGAACGGGGGTTTCGGGAGCTAGCAACCTTGCTCCCAGTAACTCGGATTTGCTGAATCGAGGCAATGAGAAAGATGGTTTTCAAGGCGTGCAAGTAGAATTAGCCCGCCTCAACCAAGCTGGCATCAAACCGACTGCTGATTTAGTCTACACCTCTGGCTCTGGCCTCGATCCGCACATTAGTGTAGAATCAGCTAGGGCGCAAATTGAGCGGATAGCACAAGTGCGATCGCTCAATCTCAATCAAGTAGAAATTTTGGTGTCTAAAAATACAGACGGCAGATTTATCGGAATTTTCGGCGAACCGGGAGTTAACGTCCTCAAACTAAATTTAGCTCTCGACAGTTTACAATAGTCATTAGTCATTGGTCATCAGTCATTAGTCATTAGGAAATTGTTGAATGTTGACTGTTGACTGTTAACTGTTGACTGTTGACTGTTGACTGTTGACTGTTAACTGTTAACTGTTGACTGTTGACTGTTGACTGTTTTCCTGCCAACTAACAACTAACAACTAACAACTAACAACTAACAACTGCCAACTAACAACTGCCAACTGCCAACTGCCAACTGCCAACTGCCAACTGCCAACTGCCAACTATCAACTGCCAACTGCCAACTGCCAACTGCCAACTGCCAACTGCCAACTGTCAACTGCCAACTGCCAACTGCCAACTGCCAACTGCCAACTGCCAACTTATCTATTAAGCTATGATTCACTCTAGCGAACTCACAAACAATCCAGATGAGGTTTACGCCCAACCTAACCGCACTTACGATCGCCCGCGCCGTCGGGGAAAGCACAAAATATTTATCGGTATGGCCCCCGGTGTAGGCAAAACTTTCCGAATGCTAGAAGAAGGGCACAGGCTCAAATCTGAAGGCATAGATGTGGCGATCGGACTGTTAGAAACTCACGGGCGGAAAGAAACAGCATCTAAAGCGGAAGGACTGGAAATAGTCCCGCTAAAAACAATGCTGCGAAGCGAAAAAAAGCTCGCAGAAATGGATGCGGAGGCAGTCATACAACGCCGCCCTCAATTAGCATTAATTGACGAACTCGCCCATACAAATATTCCCGGTTCTCTGCGAGAAAAACGATATCAAGATGTCGAAGAAGTTCTGAATGCTGGAATTGATGTTTTCTCCACCCTCAACATTCAGCACATCGAAAGCCTCAACGATTTAGTAGCGCGAATTACCGGAGTTGTAGTCAGAGAAAGAATTCCCGATCGCATTCTAGAAGAAGCTGACGAAGTAGTGGTGATCGATGTCACGCCAGAAACTCTAGAAACAAGATTGTTAGAAGGCAAAATTTACGCTCCCGAAAAAATCGAACAATCTTTAAAAAACTTTTTCCAGCGCCGTCATTTAATTGCTTTGCGAGAACTGGCTTTGCGAGAAGTTGCAGACAATATTGAAGACGGTGCAGAAACTTTAAAAGGTCAAGTTTGCAACATTCACGAACGAGTTTTAGTCTGCCTCTCCACTTATCCCAATTCCTTGCAATTGCTGCGGCGGGGCGGAAGGATTGCTAACTACATGAATGCTCCATTTTATGCTTTGTTTGTTAACGATCCCGACAAATTTTTAACAAAAGCAGAAAGCTTGCACGTTGAAACTTGTGAAAAACTATGTAAGGAATTTAACGGACAATTTTTGCGGGTAAACGGTAACAATATAGCCCAAGCAATTACGGATGTAGCCAAACATTATCGAATTACTCAAATTGTGATCGGCGAAAGCCAGCAATCGCGGTGGAAATTGCTGCTGCGGGGTTCCTTGACTCAAAAGTTAGTGCGATCGCTCAAACACGTAGATTTGCACATCATTGCTACTGATAAAAGTCATTAGTCAGTTGGCAGTTGTTAGTTGGCAGTTGGCAGTTGGCAGTTGGCAGTTGTTAGTAGTCAGTAGTCAGTAGTTATTAGTTAGTAGTCAGTAGTCAGTAGTTATTCGTTATTAGTTATTAGTTATTAGTTATTAGACCTCTTGCAAAAGTCAAATTTACCCCCCTTAGTCCCCACTTATTACTGGGAGAAACACGAATAATCTTGCTCCCTCCACTTAATAAGGGGAGGGTTGGGGTGGGGTGCTTTGGATTTTTGCAAGAGTTCTATTAGTCATTTTAGCCTGAGCGAAGTCGAAGGCTAGTCATTAGTCATCAATCATATGATATTATATCCGCTCGATTATCTTCACAGAAAAGGTTTGTAGTGCGGTCAATCGACATGACACGATATTATTAGTCATCATTCTGATGATGTTTGGTAAATTAACCAAAATTTCAGCATGGGATTACTGCACCAAAAATCTCTAATTCATACTAACAATTTATATCAACCCGCCACCACCGCGCGACCAAATTCGATCGCCGATAATTCAAAGGAGATCGTATCGCAACTGCAACTTTAGGATGGTAGCATACTCTAGCATAAGACGGATGCGCTAAAAGTATTTACCTGTTATAGTCGCAATTGCTAAACTGATTAAAAGTGCGATCGTCATGGTAGATCATTACATTCTCAACTTGCTAGCCATTGGCATCCTCCTGCTGACAGTCACCTTGGGTTCGGGATGGATTTCGCGATTGCCACTGTCTTATGCCTTAATTTATCTAGTTGTCGGTATCGGGTTGGGGCCTTACGGTATCAAGCTGATTGAATTGCGCCCCGACGCTCAATTTTTGGAAAGACTTGCAGAATTTGTAGTTATTGTTTCTCTGTTCAGTTGCGGCTTAAAAATGAATCGCCCGCTGCAATTTTGGGCTTGGAATTCCACAGTACGGCTGATCGGTTTTTTAATGCCAATTTCGATTTGTGCTGTGGCTGCGCTAGCTCATTGGTTTGTGAAATTAGATTGGGGGCCTGCTATTTTATTGGGAGCAATCCTCGCTCCCACAGATCCAGTTTTAGCATCAGAAGTTCAGTTAGCCGATCTAGACGATCGCGATGAATTGCGTTTTGGTTTAACATCGGAAGGCGGCTTAAACGATGCTTTAGCTTTTCCGTTTGTTTACTTCGGCATTTATGCGATGAAAGATAACAACTGGTCGAACTGGTTTTCGCAGTGGGCAGCAGTTGATTTAATTTGGGCGATCGCCACAGGTATCGTCATGGGCATTTTAGTAGCTAAAGCCGTCACGGGGATTGATAAAAGACTGCAACGCCACAAACCGGCAGATGAATTAATGGAAGATTTCATTGCCCTCAGTACAATTCTGCTCACCTATTCCCTCACAGAAGTAATCAACGGATACGGATTTCTGGCAGTTTTTGTAGCAGGAATTGTGGTGCAGCGCAGTTACCACCACCCAGAAAAACCGCTTTCCCAACTGCACTTTACCGAGCGCGTAGAAAAGTTAATGGAAGTAGGAACTCTTTTACTATTAGGTTCGCTGCTCCGCCTAGAACCTATGCTCGCTTTTGGAGGCTACTCCCTCTTAGTAGGTGGATTCTTGATTTTTTTGATTCGACCTGTGGGAGCTTGGATCAGTACAATCGGCAGTCCTTTACATCCAGCCAGCCGCTTGCTGTGCGGTTGGTTTGGCATTCGCGGGGTCGGTTCTATCTATTATCTTACCTATGCTTTAGGTCACGGTTTGAAAGGAGAAACTGCCGAAAAACTTGCTTGGATTACTTTTTCAACCATTGTACTTTCTGTGATAGTCCACGGCATTAGTTCCACCCCGTTAATGAACTGGTACGAGCGCCGAATTAAACCAAAAGTACCGGATTTAATTTAATCCATAGAAATTTTCATTGTCGATCGCCCAAACCTCTCCCATCCCCTACAATAAATATCTCACCCCATTTCCCCCTGGTGACACGATGCCATCCACCCTCACCCAACCCGACACCCTCAGCCTAGAACTCCCCACCTCTACGGTTCTCCACGTAACCCCCGAACAGTTCGAGGAACTTGCGGCTGCCAATCCCGATTTAAGATTAGAACGAACGGCGCGAGGAGAATTAATCGTGAATCCACCTACAGGAGGCGAATCAGGATATCGTAATGTCAAAATTTCCTACTTTTTAGTCAAGTGGGTCGAAGAGGAGGGGGGTCACGGTATACCCTTCGACTCCTCCACAGGATTTATCCTTCCCAGCGGTGCTCGCCGTTCCCCGGATGCCTCCTGGGTGCGACGAGAACGATGGGAAGCTCTGAGTCCCGAACAACGCCGAGGATTCGTTCCCCTGTGTCCCGATTTTGTAGTGGAACTGCGATCGGCTACAGATAGCCTTGCTAAACTGCAAGAGAAAATGCAGGAATATCTCAACAATGGTGCGAGATTGGGATGGTTAATTGACCCTCAGAATCAACGAGTCGAAATCTACCGTCCGGGGCAAGAAATCCAGGTTTTAGAACATCCCGCAGAACTTTCTGGAGAGGATGTATTACCCGGATTTATCTTAAACTTACGACGAATTTTGCAGTGAATTAGAGGATACTTTTCAGGGTAAATTTCCCTACCCGCCTTCTTGCTCATCCAGAATGATGACTGGTTTCACCCCAACTAATAAAGCCAGTTCCCGCCACTTCCAATAACAATCTACCTCACCAAAACCAATTTCTCTAAACCAGCGCAATTGCGTTTCCACATCCAGCAATTTATTAGACGGATCGTCGGGCGAATCGCTAATACCAAGCGCCTCTCTAAACTTCTCGTGCAAAGCCTTTGTTGGGGACGCTACGTGCTCCAAATTGCCAAAAATGCCTCCGGGTTCCAAAAGCTCAAAAATCTCGGTGTAGAGGGCAAATTTGCGATCGTCATTTACGTGATGGATCGCAAAACTAGAAACCACCGCATCAAACTTGCCCAAATCCGGCAGCGGTTCGTCAAAATTGTGCTCGATTACCGTGACATTCTGGTCATCAGCAAAGCGAATTCTGGCTTTTTCCAGCATTGTCGGCGAAAAGTCGATCGCCACACATTCAACATTCGGGCGATTCCCTGCGGGATAGCTTCGCCGCGCGTACTTCAGCAAACCCAACAACCGCCCATCACCCGTACCCACATCCAGAATCCGCTTGACATCTTTCGGCACCTCCTCCAACAAAACCGCCTCACCCTCAGTGCGGTGAGGAATACCATCAGCCTTAGCCAGATACCACAAAGCGTGCTCCGCCGAATCCCAAAGATTCACTTGACTCATAATTTTTTAACCCTCATAAATCTCGCCATTTTTGCGAGTAAAAATCCAGCTATTACCATCAGCTTTAGCAATTAAATCATCATCGGGATAATTTGCTGAATCTCCCGGAGTGCAATCGCCAACTTCCAGATAAACCACATCAGCATTCGTGCGGTTAACCAAATGATGCCCGTCAGCATCACCAGCCCGAAAACCCGCCGCCATACCCGGTTGCAGCACTTCCTCACCCGCATTAGAAATCAGAACAATCTCCCCTTCCAGAACATAGATTAACTCATCTTGCCTGGTGTGCCAATGCCTGAGAGCAGAACAACTTCCCGGTGCCAGCCGCACCAAATTTACCCCAAAATTCTGCAATCCGGCAGCATTCCCCAAGCGTTTTTTCACCCTTCCCGCCACCGCAGATTGAAATTGCAGGGGATAATTCGAGCCTGTAATATCCGGCACATTTTCAGGATTCACAATCATAAAAATACTCCTTTCAGTATTCGTGACATCTCTTTCTTTTCTTGCTTCGCGTACTTCGCGTCTTCGCGGTTAATTATTCCAAAAATTTTAAAGTAGTAGAATTTTCCCGAATCAGCCCGCACAAAAAAAATACCCCCATCCGTGAAAATCGGCAGCCAAGGTTTACCCGGAGAATCAGCAATCATAATTTACTCGGCATGATTTCCCCTAACCGCTTGCAGGCCTTCTCCCCTGCGAAAAGTAGTCACCGCAGGCCACTGAAAAACCTTTTTTTTGTTTCTTTCAAACAAATCAGCAGGCGCATCAACGCCATCTACAGAAACCGATCGAAATCGCTGAACCATAAAGCTAAATTAGCCCCCAATCCTCAAACCAAAACCACAGCCAGAGAGACAATTCTAATACCATTTTTCTAAAGATGTTGTACTACCCCCCCCACTCCCCCCCGAAATAAGGGGGGGTTGGGGGGGTAATATCTAGCGCTACTTTATGAAATTGGTATAATTTCTGCTTTCATCGATCGCAAAAAGTCCTTAAATCCAGGCTCATCAAGATTTTACACCCGCTGGCAGTCGCCCGTCACCCTAACATCCCACCTCCGACAGTTTCCGCAACCCATTAAGAATGTGTTATATAATATTTAGATTCATTAAGAAATATTGCACAAATGCTCGTTTCACCCTCTGGCGCCAGCAAACTCAAAGAATCTTTAAAAGAAAAAGTATTCTTTGGGAATGAGCCAACCCCCGAACTCATAGCCATCTTACTGATTTACTTCGTCCAAGGCATTCTCGGACTAGCTCGCTTAGCCGTCAGCTTCTTCCTGAAAGACGATCTTGGCATGACTCCGGCCGAAGTATCAGCAATGATGGGTGTTGTCGCCCTACCTTGGATTATCAAACCCTTGTTCGGCTTCATGTCGGACGGTTTGCCCATATTCGGCTACCGCAGACGACCTTACATCGTCCTCTCCGGGCTCTTGGGCACGTCAGCATGGGTGAGCCTCGCAACAATTGTACACACGCCGCTGGCCGCCACAGGGGCGATCGCCCTGAGTTCCCTCTCCCTCGCCGTCAGCGACGTAATCGCCGACTCCCTAATAGTCGAAAGAGCTAGAAAAGAATCCGTCGCCGACGCAGGTTCCCTGCAATCCCTATCCTGGGGCGCATCAGCCCTCGGCGGACTAATCACCGCCTACCTCAGCGGCTACCTGATGCAACACTTGGGCACCCACACCATCTTTTTGATCACCGCATCTTTCCCCCTAATCGTATCAGCAACAGCCTGGTTAATTTCCGAAGAAAAAGTCAACAAACAAACCGACTTTGACACAGTAAAAAACCAATTCAAACAACTGCGGCAAGCTGTTACCCAAAAAACAATTTGGTTGCCCACCGCCTTCCTCTTCCTGTGGCAAGCCACCCCAAGCTCCGACTCAGCCTTCTTCTTCTTCACCACCAACGAATTAGGCTTTCAACCAGAATTTCTCGGTAGAGTGCGCCTCGTCACCAGCATTGCCTCCCTTTTAGGTATTTGGCTGTTTCAGCGATACCTCAAAGCAATTCCATTTAGAGTAATTTTTGGCTGGTCAACAGTCATTGCAACAGCCTTGGGTCTGACTACATTATTATTAGTAACTCATGCCAACCGAGCATTAGGAATAGACGACCAGTGGTTCAGCATCGGAGACAGCCTGATCCTGACAGTAATCGGACAAATTGCCTATATGCCAGTGCTGGTACTCTCAGCGCGATTGTGTCCTCCCGGTGTCGAAGCTACATTATTTGCCGTGTTAATGTCAGTCACCAACTTAGCCGGACTTTTGTCCCACGAAGGCGGTGCACTTTTGACCCACTTACTCGGAATTACCGATCGCAATTTTGACAACCTCTGGCTGCTAATAGTCATCACCAACCTCTCCACACTGCTACCCCTGCCATTCCTAGGTTGGCTTCCGGCAGAAAATGCAGAAAGTGGCGACCAAAACGATCGACAATCGCTCCCCCTACTAGAAGCAGAACTAGGAGGCGCAAAACAAGGCGGCAAGAACTTCATACCCGAATATTTTCCCGACTTAGTACCGACAGTCAGGTCAGAAAAACGCACCGCAGATAGCTAAAGAAGTCATTAGTCATTAGTTATTAGTGATTAGGAAGAATTCAAAATTTGGGATTTCTTCAATTTTGACTAATGACCAATGCCTTTGTGTCCCTTTCCTATTGTCCCACTGTCCCACTCTCCCACTTTCACCCTCTCTGCGCCCTCTGCGCCCTCTGCGGTTAAATCAATAAAAGCTTATTCTACCCATGCAAAACTTACAAACTTCCCAACCCCAAACACCCGCCCAAAAACCATCATACACGCGCACAGACTGGCAGCGCGGCTACGAATCCCAACCCAGCGAATCCGACTACTGGATTGACGACATCGAAGGCGAAATCCCACAAGGCTTGCAAGGCACATTCTTTCGCAACGGGCCCGGTTTGCTAGATGTCAACGGCCAGCGCATCCATCACCCCTTCGACGGCGACGGAATGGTTTGTGCGATCGCAATTTCCGACAGCCGCGCCCACTTCCGCAACAGATTCGTCCGCACCGAAGGCTACCTAGCCGAACAAAAAGCCGGAAAAATCCTGCACCGAGGCGTTTTCGGCACACAGAAACCCGGAGGCTGGCTTAGCAACATCTTTGACATCAAAATCAAAAACATAGCCAACACCAACATCATTTATTGGGGCGACAAACTGTTAGCACTCTGGGAAGCAGCACAGCCCTACAGACTCGACCCCCGGAGCCTAGAAACACTCGGATTAGACACCCTAGACGGCATCTTAGAACCCGGTGAAGCCTTCGCCGCCCACCCCAGAATTGAAAAAGGCAAAAACGGTAAAGGAGACAGATTAGTCAACTTTTCCGTCAAGCCCGGTTTGTCAAGTACAATCACCATTTACGAACTCGACACAAGCGGCAAACTTTTACAAAAACACGCCCATGCAATACCGGGTTTTGCCTTTTTGCACGACATGGTAATTACCCCGAATTACTGCATATTCTTCCAAAATCCCGTCAGCTTCAATCCCCTACCATTCTTGTTAGGAATGCGGAGTGCATCCCAGTGCATTCAATTTTCGCCCAACCGCCCGACGCAAGCAATTTTAATTCCCCGCAACGGCACCGACGAGGTAAAAGTATTAGAAACCGAACCTTGTTTTGTCTTCCACCACTGCAACGCCTGGGAAGAAAACGGCGAAGTTTTTGTTGATTCTGTTTGCTACGACTCATTCCCAACCGTCGAGGCGGACGGCGATTTTCGCGAGATTGATTTTGACAGCATTCCAGCGGGGGAATTGTGGCGGTTCAAGTTAAATTTGAATGAAAAAACTGTCAACCATCAAGTAATTGAAACTCGGTGCTGCGAGTTTCCGACATTGCATCCCAACAACGTCGGACAGCCTTACCGATATCTTTATATTGGCGCTGCGGATGCTCCGGCGGGAAATGCTCCTTTGCAAGCTATTCTTAAAATGGATTTCCAGACAGGAGAACAGCAAATTTGGAGTGCTGCGCCGCGCGGTTTTGCGGGGGAACCTGTTTTTGTTCCCCGTCCCGGTGCTGTGGCGGAGGATGACGGCTGGCTGCTGGTTTTGATGTATGATGCGGCTAATCACCGATCGACCTTAGCGATTCTAGATGCTAGCGACATCACCAAAGGGCCTCTAGCGCGCCTGCATTTAAAACAGCACATTCCCTACGGTTTGCACGGAAGTTTTACACCAAATGTACTGCTTCCTATCGATTCGCAGTAACTGTTAGCGATGCAAGAGGGACTCAAAGTGCAATGAAAAAGGTTCGCTCGTTCGGAATGCGAGTCCGCATCCATAACTAGGACTAAGTTCAGAACGATCGAACCTTTGTTGTAAATGGTTAGCTGTAGCAATGCTCACAAAATTTTCAATTGTCAAATATCCATAATTAATGCAAATTGTAAACAAAAATAATCTCAAAAAACTACTCGTTTTAATTTGCAGCACAGTCATATTTTTGGCAATTGTTTTATCTGTTTACTCTCACAATGCTAATGCCCAAGAGTCTTACAAATTATCTCCAGAAATCTCTGTAACACCAAAAGGCTTGGTTGAGATCAAAATGACAGTAATTGGAGTAGATCCGGTTAAAAACGAATTAGAAACCCGCTTGCAGTTTGAGCTCAAAGGTATTTACAAAAAAGGGCCAACTTACCCTGCTCAAGATTTGTTAATGACAGTTAACGGTGCTAATGTTAAGGATTCGGAAATTTCCTTTAAAGAAGGCAAGCCGATGATTGTCCCGACATTGAAGTTCAATTTAGTCAAGGGAAAAATCAACAATTATCCCTTTGACAGGCACATTGCGAAAGTAGCTATTTCGATCGATCCGCTACCTTCTATCGGCAAAAAATTTGCCCCCTTTGAACTGAATCCCGTGCCGCTGGTATTTAATTTCAATGCGGATGTTCCAGGTTTCGACATTACTTACCAGCCGCTGGAGGAGAATTCATCGATCTTTATTTATATCGATGTTTCTGCAACTCGATCGCTTCCAGTGAAATTCTTTGCCTTGGTGATTATTGTGATTATGTGGGTGCTGTCAATTATGGCACTGTTGCTAGCACTAAAAGTCATGCAATCTGGCAAGTTGCCGGAAGTGGGAATGCTGAGTTGGACTGCTGTGATGCTGTTTGCTTTTCCGGCTATTCGCAACGCTCAGCCGGGAGTGCCGCCAGTGGGAACTGCCAGCGATTTCCTGTCGTTTTTTTGGACTGAAATTATTGTGGTGGTGGCGTTGGTGATTATTGGTAGCTGTTGGTTGAAGCGGTATCATCCGCCGATTGAATGATAGCGGGAATTGGGGATTGGGAATTGGGCATTGGCCCGCGCAGGGCATTGGAGCTAACTAATGACTAATAACTAATGACTAATGACTGTTAACTGTTGACTGTTAACTGTTGACTGTTGACTGTTGACTGTTGACTGTTAACTGTTGACTGTTGACTGTTAACTGTTAACTGTTGACTGTTGACTGTTGACTACTGACTACTAAGAGGGCGGGCACGCACCATCCACCGCCCCTACTAATTACTAATCTCAATTTTTGATTTGTAAATTCTCAATATCCTTCGCCGGCACTCCCAAACCTCGTAAAATAGTAAAAGCAATTATTCGATATCCCGACGGATTCGGGTGTACGCCATCGGCGGCTAACAAATTCAGAGTTTTTCCGGCGTGTTTTTGATAGGTGCCGATTACTTCCCGAAAAGGTGCATTCAAATCGATAAACAAGCACTGATTTTTTAGGGCGATTTCTCGCATCGCGGCAACATATTCTTGCAACCGGCGATTTTCGGGGCCGTCGAGAATCTCGCGGATTGGAGTAGGAGAAAGCAGCACGACTCGAATTCCTGCGGCTTTGGCTGCTAGTACCATTTGAGTTATTTTATCTATATATTCTGTCAGAGATACTCCTGTTGCTAAGTTGCCTTGCGGATAAAATTGCAGGTTTTGAAAGTCAAAAAAGGCGTGCCAAACGTCGTTGACTCCGGCGTTGATGGTGACTAAATCTGGATGTTTGTCGATCGCATCTTTCTGAAAACGCGCTTGCATATCAGTTGCCTTGTTGCCGGAGATGCCGGCGTTGACGATTTCGATTTGGCGATCGGGATAAAGGGCATTCAGGTAGCGCTGCAGCAGCCAAACGTAACCTCCGGGGTATTTTCCCGCCTCGGTGATGCTGTCGCCCACTGTCACAATTTTGCGCTTGCCGGCGAGCACGTTCTGGATTTCTGGCGGCGGCGTTGCTTGGGATACGGGTTCTGTAAACACGGGAATTAAAGAGTGAGGAATGTTGAAGATGATAACAGCAGCAATTACGGCGAGGGCTAGTCTGATTAACACTTGCTGTTTTGGGGTTTTGGGGCGGGGCGATATCGCTTTTGCAGACATTATTATGCAGTTTCTGATTAAATTTTTAACTACTTTTCACGCTCAGCAATTATATCGGTTTTTTACCGTGTTTTATTGCTTGATTAAAAATTGTCAAGAACCGGGTTTTTCAGAAATAAGCTGTCGCGCATTTAAATTGAAGACAGAGACGGGTTCTCCTGCCCATTCCACAATAATAATTGTAGAAAAATTGACTGTCAAATTAGATGCAAAGCAGCTTACAAGCAGCTTGATACTTTCTCAGCAGGCGGATTGTTGCCCTCCCAGCAGCGGATCGAACCTTTTTTTCCTCTGAGTAAAAGCGGGTTTTGAGGTCGATCGGTGCCGATGGACAGACCCGACAGTTTAAAATGAACGAGTAGCTAGTGGCGATCGCCCTTTTGGCCCATGAGTTCCGATCTAGTTCCTCTGCTTCCCAAAGTATCGATCGGCCGCCGCGCTGCGGCTTTCTGCATCGATGCGATCGCAGTTTGGCTGCCCAGTTTGCTTCTGGGCGCTAATCCGATCGTCCAAACCATCTTTTTTTTCCTGCTGTGGATGATCCTGCGCGTACCCATTGTCAGGAAAAACCAAGGTCAAAGTATCGGGCGCTGGGCCTTGGACATGAAAATTACCGATAGCAGATACCAACGGATGCCCGGAGTGCAAGAACTCTGCAAGCGCGAGGGATTGCTGGGCATTTGCGCCGCCCTAGCCTTCGCAGGGGTTGGGGGACTGACATCTACCAACGCCGCCGTCTTGCTGCTGATGCTGCCGCTGGCGATCGACTGCAGCATTGCCTTCATCGACACCGCCCGGTTTCCTCAAGCTTTCCACGATCGGTTCAGCAAGACGATCGTCATCGGCACCAAGCGCGGCTACTCCCTCGACATCAAAGTTAGAAGATTGCTTGACCAAGTGCAGGCTAATGTGAGAAGATAACAAATTGTGTTTAAATTAGTCGAAATTTATTTAGAATTATGGCTAAAGGCGTCCGGATCATAATTACTCTAGAGTGTACTGAGTGCCGAACAAACGCGAGCAAACGCTCGAAAGGCGTGTCTCGGTACACCACGACCAAGAACCGCCGCAACACGACGGCGCGGCTGGAACTCAAAAAGTTCTGCCCCCACTGCAACAAGCACACTGCCCACAAAGAAATTAAGTAGTGATTAGTCATTAGTCAGTTGTTATTGGTCAGTTGTTATTGGTCAACAGTCAACAGCCAACAGTCAACAGTCAACAGTCAACAAACAAAGAACCATGACTTACTTTCGCCGGCGCGTTTCGCCCATAAAACCAGGAGACCCGATCGACTATAAAGATGTCGATTTGCTCAAAAAATACGTCACAGAACGCGGTAAAATTTTGCCCCGCCGGATTACCGGTTTGACGGCAAAACAGCAGCGAGACTTGACCAGAAGCATCAAAAGAGCAAGAATTGTAGCTTTGATGCCCTTCGTAAACCAAGAAGGCTAAATCGATTTGGGATTTGAGATTTTAGATTTTGGAAAACAAATAGGACTTACGCGAAAACAACGTCTTTTTGTCGGAAGCGAAAATCGCCAATCGCTCGCAAGATTGGGTATTGAGTCGGTGGTGCGTAAGTCTTAATCAAAGTCTAAAAAGTTAAAAATTAAAGTACAAAAAGCACAACTTTTTAGATGTAATTTTTAACAATAGATGTCAAGAATGTAAACATCCAAAATCTAAAATCCCCCGCTCGCGATCGGACAAAGAGCAGTAAAAGTTTCCAATAAAAAATTAAACAACTGGCAAGTGGAGAAGGGAACGTTAGTAGAAATTAGAGTGCACGGCGACCGCCGTCTGGCCGTTGCCGATCGCCCCGACGGGAAAAAAAACTGGGTCGTGGTAGACGAAAACGGTCAACCGCACAGCATACCGCCCAAACAAATTAGCTACGAAGCAGCCGGAGAAACTTACAAACCCTCCGACATTTCCAAATTTATCAAAGAAGTAGAAGCTTACTCAGATCCGTCGAGTCTAGAAGTGGCTTGGGAAATCCTCGCGGGCGACGGAGAAACGACAGATCCCGAATCCCTGGCAATGCTGCTATTTTCAGATCGCAGTGCGGCCCAGTGTTACGCTGCTTACTGTTTGCTATCAACAGACAAACTGTATTTCAAACAAAAGGGCGATCGCTACGAACCGCGCTCGGCCGCCCAAGTAGCCGAAATCAAACACCAGCAAGAAGTAGAACAGCAGCGACACCAAGAATCCCAAGGATTTTGGGATCGAGTCAAACAGCGGCTGGCTGGGGAAAATGTCGAGTGGATTAATAGCGATCGAACTCGCCTCGACGCGCTAGAACGCTTTGCAACCCTCGGAGAAGAAGCCACGCACCGCACCCCGGCCTTAGAAACTTTAGCCAGCTTAGAACGCTCCGAAAACCCCGAAGCAGCATTTCAACTCCTAGTCGAACTCGGCCTGTGGAGCACCCACGAAAACCTGTTTTTGCGGCGCAGCCAAATTCCCCTACAATTCTCCGCAAAGGTATTAGAAGTGGCCCAAAGCTGCCTAGAAAATCCCCCAACCGACTCGGAGACAAACCGTCTCGACTTAACTCACCTCAAGGTTTACACGATCGACGACGAAAGCACCACCGAAATCGACGACGGACTAAGCTTAGAATTCCTCGAAAACGGCCAGCAGCGGCTGTGGATACACATTGCCGATCCCACCAGCTTGCTTTCCCCCGGAGACGAACTAGACCTCGAAGCCAGAAAGCGCACGACTACAGTTTATCTGCCCACGGGCATGATCCCCATGTTTCCCCCAGCATTGGCAACCGGGCCGATGAGTTTAATTCAAGGCAAAAAGTGCAGCGCCCTCAGCTTCAGCGTCTCCTTAGACGAAACCGGCGCAGCTTGCGATTACAGCGTCCACATCAGCACGATCGAACCAACCTACCGCTTAACCTACGATGATGTAGACGAAATGCTGGAGTTGGGAATCGAAGCAGAACCGGAAATAGGGGCGATCGCCACTGCGGCAAAACTGCGGCAAAAATGGCGCGAAGTCCAAGGCGCAATCAACATTTTCATGCCCGAATCCGTTATCAAAGTCCGCGGCGAGGACATCGACATCCACGTCATCGACGACTCCACAGCCCGAATGCTAGTAGCTGAAATGATGATTTTAGCTGGCGAAGTCGCCGCCCGCTACGGTCAAACTCACAGCATACCAATTCCCTACCGCTATCAGCCCCAGCCAGAACTCCCCCCAGAGGAAGAACTGCTGGCCGTACCCGCAGGCCCCGCCCGCGCTTGCGCCGTGCGCCGCTGTATGCCCCGCAGCGAAATGGGTCTGACCCCCGGACGGCACGCAGGCTTGGGTTTGGAACTGTACACTCAAGTTACTTCTCCTATCCGCCGCTATACTGATTTGCTGACTCACTTCCAAATCAAAGCCCACCTGCGGGACGAACCGCTGCCTTTTTCAGCCCAAGAAATACAGGACATTGTGATGTGTCTCGGCACCGCAGTCAGAGAAGCCTCTACTGTCGAACGTCAAACCAACCGCTATTGGGGATTGGAATATTTGCGGCGCAACCCGGATGCAGTTTGGGAAGCTTTAATGCTGCGCTGGCTGAGGGAAGATAGCAATCTCGGATTGATTTTATTGGAGGAATTGGGTTTAGAATTGGCAATGCGATTTGGTCGATCGGTCGAAATAGGCGATCGATTTGAAGTCAAAGTCACACACTGCGATCCGCGATCGGATGCGATCAACTTCCAAGAAGTGATTCTTGAACCCGCACAATAGGATTTTCCATTTTTCGATTTGAGATTTTGGCAATCCAAAATCTTAGCGAGAGGAGTTATGCGCTGGCGGCGATCGACCAATAAGCTTAAGTTAGGAATCTCACCCGAATTTCGACTTGCGAATTTACGCGAAATCGCTCTTCAACCCGCCCAGGCGGGTTTTGTTTCTGTAGGGGCGGTTGAAACCGACGTCTCAGATCCTGTCGAGTCGATTACCATAACAAAAACGGATCGCGCGTGCGGAATCTGATTAAAGTCAATCGATCGCACACAACCTTAACTCAAATCTCAAATTTAAAATCACAAAATGGCCAACTCAATTCACCAAGTTCAGCCGCCCCTAGAATTCATACCCCCAGCCTACAACCCCCTAATCGTCCGGGGTAGTCAGCAAATACTCCCCTACTGGCTGCGATTTCGGACGAATATCAGCCACATTCAAGCCGAAAACGTCGAAACCCTCGCCGAACTATTCCACCAATTTCAAAATCAGAAAGTTCGCTTCTTGCTGGCCTTCCGCCACCCAAACTCCGACGATCCCTACTGTTTGGGACAACTCGTTTGGAAACTGGTTCCCCAAGTGGCGCGCCAAAAAGGGATTCCCCTGAAACTCCCGGTACATTCGCACTTTATTTACGATCGCGGCATTCCCCTCTGGGCCGGTTCAGGAGTCGGCTGGCTGTATTCTCGCCTCGGCGGTACTCCGATCGTTCGCGGTAAGATCGATCGCGCCGGATTGCGATCGGCCCGCGATTTATTCGCCAACAGCCAATTTCCCATCGCCGCCGCCCCAGAAGGCGCTACCAACGGTCACAATGAAATAGTCAGCCCCCTGGAACCGGGAATTGCTCAAATGGGCTTCTGGTGCGTTGAAGATTTGCACAAAGCCGGACGTACTGAGGAAAAAGTGTTAATTGTGCCGATCGGCATTCAATACCGCTATGTCAACCCACCTTGGGAACCCCTAGAAAAACTTTTAACTCAATTAGAAATAGATTGCGGGCTGCCACCCTTATATCGCACCAACGCCGCCAATTTAGAGGCAGAAAATTCCGCTCCCGAAGACCAAAATTACAAATTTCAATATCTGCGCCTGATTAGACTTGGCAGCCATTTATTAACAGTAATGTCAGAGTTTTACAGCCGTTTTTATCATAAAAATATACAGCCAACGACCTCTATTTTAACATCATTATCGCTGCCCGACACAACTGCCAACGATTCCGGCAATGAAGTGATGGTTGCTCGACTGACAGCACTGTTAGACGTGGCTTTGCAAGTAGCAGAAGAATATTTTAACTTAAAGCCCAAAGGTAGTTTGATAGACCGCTGCCGCCGTCTGGAACAAGCAGGCTGGGACTATATTTATCGAGAAGATATCAAAGATATTGCAGCACTTTGTCCCTTAGAAAGAGGATTAGCCGATCGCCTGGCCGAAGAAGCAAGTCTGCGGATGTGGCACATGAGACTTGTCGAAAGTTTCGTCTCCGTTACCGGTCGGTACGTCCAAGAAAAACTGACCGCAGAACGTTTGGCAGAGACAACTTTACTGCTGTGGGACGTACTGACTCGCATCAAAGGCGGAAATCCTTTCGGGCGACCTTCTTTGGGCAAACAGCAGGTGCAAATGACCGTGGGCGAACCGATATCAGTGGGCGATCGCTGGGAGGGATATCAAAAGGGCCGCAGGTTAGCCGTTGCCGAACTCACTCAAGATTTGCAATCAGCTTTAGAAGCAATGATTAATTAGTCAGTAGTCAGTAGTCAGTAGTTAGTAGTCAGTAGTTAGTAGTTAGTAGTTATTGGTTATTGGTTATTGGTTGTTGGTTATTGGTTGTTGGTTATTGGTTATTGGTTATTGGTTGTTGGTTGTTGGTTATTGGTTATTGGTTATTGGTTATTGGTTACTTGCTACGAATTCCCAATCCCTCCGCTTCGCTCCGCCCAATTCTCAATTCCTAACCACAAATAACAACTAACAACTAACAACTAACAGTCAGCAGTCAACAGCCAACAGTCAACAGTTAACAGTCAACAGTCATCAGTCAACAGTTAACAGTCATCAGTTAACTAAAGCCTGCAACTGCCAACAAGTTGTTATAGACTTGAGAAAGAGGTATAATGAACCACTAATAATCAACGAGCCATAATAAAACTAAAAAAATTACCGATGAATAACAAACCTATCGATTTGTTTACTAACTCAATCAAAGTCAAGCTCCTGAATCATTTAGCACAAGAATTACTCACCCCGCTCACTTCGGTCATCGGCATGGCGAGCGTGTTGAACCAAGAAATTTATGGCCCGTTGACGAGCAAGCAAAAAGAATATATCGACGTGATTCAAGAGAGCAGCCAGTCTTTGCGATCGCTAGTTGAAGAAATTTTGGAACTGTCAGAGCTCGATGAATCCGCCTTCACCTTGAAGCGAGTCGCAGTCGATATAGAAGGTTTGTGTCAGCAAGTAGTGACAACCCTGTCGGCGGCGGCAACCAGGCGAGAGCAAGAAATTAATTTGTCGATCGGGCCCGGGCCGCGCATCTGGTTGGCCGATAAGGATAAAGTTCAGCAAATGCTGCGCCACTTAATTTTTAGCATTATTCAATCCGCTGGGGCAGGCAGCGTGATTCGAGTCCACGTTTCTCGGAAAGAACATGGTATCAACATCGGAGTTTGGGTTTTTCATCCTTGGTTGGGAGAAACTTTGCCCCATGCTACACTCTACTCCGACTACTTGTTGAAGGTGGGAGTCGGTAGCGGTTCGCCATCGAACTCCGAAACCGGCTCCCCGGAAGTCGAACCGCAACTCGCGACACAGACAGAGCATTCTCGGCGATTAATGCTGGCGTTTTCTGAGTTGGCGGCTTTAGTGGCCGAGAATGCTGCCGATACCGCACCGGTGTTAGCTGGTTGCGGGGCCAGAGAACGCTTGGGGCTGCTGCTTTGCTGTCAGTTGGCGGAAATTCAAGGCGGCAAACTCTCGATTCAAGGCACCCCGGAATCTGGATATCGCTACGTGCTCTGGCTCCCCTGCACCAATGCTACGGAGTTGTTGGAAGGATGAAGTCAGTTGGCAGTTGGTAGTTGACAGGAAAGCAGTTGACAGGAAAGCAGTTGGTAGTTGACAGGAAAGCAGTTGACAGGAAAGCAGTTGGCAGTTGACAGGAAAGCAGTTGGCAGTTGACAGGAAAGCAGTTGTTAACAGTCAACAGCTAACAGTTAACAGTTAACAGCTAACAGTTAACAGCTAACAATTCCCTAATGACTAATGACTAATGACTAATGACTAATGACTAATGACTAATGACTAATGACTAATGACTAATGACTAATGACTAATGACTAATGACTAATGACTAATTACAAATCTAAAATAGAAATGAATTCAGTTTGGCAACAGTTAAGTCTGGCAAATTTGCCGCTCTCTCAGTGGCAAAGTGGCAGTTATTTATTGAATTGGACGATCGGCAATGCGCGCAGTTGGCGGCAGAGTAGCTGGCTCATGCAGTGGGCGGAACCGCTGGGTTTTGTTTTGCTGGCTTTGACGTTCAGTATGGGCCCGTTTGTGAACAATGCCTTGGTGGGGGTGTTGATGGCGGCTGGTGCTGCTTTTTGGATGCTGCTGACTGTTTCTGACGATCGCGCGATCGTCGCCCTGACACCCATTCACTTGCTGGTACTGCTGTACTGGGGCATTGCTACCGTCGCCACCGCGATGTCGCCAGTCAAAGGCGCGGCTTTTATCGGTTGGAGCAAACTAACGCTGTATTTGCTGTTTTTTGCCCTAATGGCGCGGATCTTGCGAGATTCCCGCTGGCGCTCCTGGTTGATTGCCGTATATTTAAATGTCGCTCTAGTTGTCAGTTTCTACGGCGTGCGGCAGTGGATCGATAAAGTGCCGCCATTAGCTACTTGGAACGATCCGACTTCAACTCAAGCGGATTTCACGCGAGTTTACAGCTTTTTGGGCAATCCAAACTTGCTCGGTGCCTATTTGCTGCCAGCAATTGCTTTGAGCGCCGCCGCACTTTTTGTGTGGAAAGGATGGGGAACAAAACTTTTAGCCTTGACGATGCTGGTGGTGAATTGCGCGTGTTTGCGCTACACCGACAGCCGGGGTGCTTGGATCGGTTTTGTGGCTCTGCTTGTCGTGTTTTTAGTGCTGCTTTGGTACTGGTACAGCCCTTCGATGCCTCGGTTCTGGCGCACTTGGGCGCTGCCGTTAGGGTTGGGAGGTTTGGCTGGAGCCTTAATTTTGGGAGTGGCTTTAGTGGAGCCTTTGCGCTATCGAGTTTTGAGTATGTTTGTCGGCCGCGGCGACAGCAGCAACAATTTTCGGATTAATGTTTGGACGGCGGTGATTGATATGATTCGCGATCGGCCAATTCTCGGAATAGGCCCCGGAAACACTGCCTTTAATAAAGTTTATCCGCTTTATATGAAGCCGAGATTCACTGCTTTGAGCGCTTATTCCGTGCTGCTGGAAATTGCCGTAGAAACTGGCTTTATCGGTTTAATGTGTTTCCTGTGGCTGCTGACTGTCACCGTCAATCAAGGTTTGTTGCAGATCCAAAGATTGCGCGACGCGCAATTTAATATCTCTAATGTAGAGCAAGAATCTCTCAATTTCAAATCGAATCAAGGGTTTTGGTTGATTGGGGCGATCGCAACTTTAACCGGCATGATGGTTCACGGTTTTGTCGATACCGTTTGGTACAGACCAGAAGTTAATATGCTGTGGTGGTTGATGGTGGCGATTATTGCTAGTTTTTACAGCAACCGACAGCAGGAAGACTCAGCTTTGACCGAAAGCTAGTAGACACAAATGCTGGCACAGAAGAACATCTGTTCTTTTGCAAAAAGCATTTGTTTCTTTTAGTGCTTTCCCCGAAGCTCGCCGGTTGCAGGAACTCTTCGAGCTTTTGATATCATCGTCGGTAAATTACCATCACAAAAACGGATCGCGCGTGCGATCCAATTTTATTGTTGTCAATCTGTTAGAGAGTCGATGGCAGGGTGTCCCCCACCATCTCTCCTACAAAACCGGGAAGAGCGACTTTCACCGCACACGGCTCCTGAGTGATGTAATCCTGGTTATGGATACAGTATGATCGCA
>NZ_JBARVX010000128.1:0-27261 GCF_049646505.1 Microcoleus sp. | reverse complement strand
CATGAGCTCGAATGTGGCATCTTTCGCTTGTACTAATAACTCGTATGCTGCTTGACGAAAGTCCTTTAATCGTTCACTGTTCATTTAAGGAGTGGATAGGTTTTATTTTTCACCCTCATTCTCTCCTGGCGCGGTGGCTCTAGTTCTTCTTTTGCCACCGTTCTCATCTTTGGTTAGTCTAAACTACAGACAAACACTGTGAATGGGCAAAACAGGGAATGGGCAAAACAGGGAATGGGGCATTGGGAAGGGCATACACAATAAAAACGGCTCGTAGTGCGGACTGAATTCCGCTTTTATGCTGCGGGTTCAAGCCCGCACTAGGAACCTGGCTTAATGATTGTATTTGTTCGACGGGAGATGTTATTAGAGCGTTTCCGATATAACGTTGCTCAAATGGGAGCAGATGCAATAATTTTTTTCTCCTTAAATTGGTGGTGAACTTCCAATTCATGTCCCTCAAGTTCCAAGTGTTTTTCATCCTGCACCTGTTTGTCAATTTTGGGCAACTTTAAAATCGCCCCAGCCAAAACCCAGTAATACACCGATACTGGATCTACATCCAGCGGATAGTATTGAGGATTGATAGTAATAAATCCCACAAACACCCAAAAACTAGCTCCGTAACTCCGCAAATTTTTGTCTTTGACAGAACGGTAAGCTCTAAAAGCTAGAAAAGCTAAGTGTAACAGCATGAGTTGAAAAGCAATCATTCCGGGATAACCTAATTCGTACATCAACTTAGGTTGGAAAGTTTCAATTAGTTGCGGGTTGCCAAATATCCGCGTTGAATTAGTCGCTCGTCCCACGCCTCTACCCAGAGGTTTGTCAATGATAAAATTGTGGCTCTGCTCGAACTGATTAAACAGAAACTGCTGGGGCGGTGCAGCATTCCAGCGGTTAACAAAACTATCCCACCGCTGCTCGACAATTCCCGGGTTAATTGCTGCACCGATAAACAGCAGAATCCCCAATCCGGCACCGATGGGAATAAATCGTTTTAAGTTAACTAATTGACCCGTAAGAACGAGCAGAATGCCTGTGGCAATTGGTACCATAATTAAAGCAGCTCTTTGACCGGAAATAACTGCATTGGCAAATACTAATGCCATGCCAAATAAACCGATGACGCGCCACCAGAATGAAGGGTCGCAAAAGGCAGAGGCAAAGGTTAAAAAAGCATTAGAAATTAAAAACCACGCCCACTGCCAAGGCGCGACAAAAGTTCCCGGTAAGCGGATAAACTTAACTTCTGGACTGAATACTAGGGAACCGCCAACAAAACATCTAGCTTGCAGTGTTGCTTTATATAATTCTTCTCCGATCATTCCTCGGGTACCCGCGCATTTTCCACTTTGCAGCAACAGGTACTGAATCACACCGAGAAGGCAGCAAACGACAGCCAAAATTAGGTGCATTCGACTAAAAAACACCAAATCCTTCTTGGTGCGGAGCAGATAATAGGTACAAGCAATCAGCGGTATGTAACCTATCAATACTTTTAAGCCGAGAATTCCTTGGAGAATGGGTTTTTCGCCCTTGAGCGGGTTGAGCTGCATTTCCCCGTTGACAAAAATTAAAGTCAGCATTGCCATCATCAACAGGATGCTGAAGGTAGAAAGCATTTGTTTGGGAATAAACAAAGGTAACTGTTTCTTTTTGCAGCTTTGAATGAGGGCGATGAGAGCGGGTATGTAGAAAGCATCTTTGGCTACTTGAAATGCAGCATTTCCGCCGCCGATCGCGTAAGTAATAGTACCGCTGAAAGGCAGATAAATTAGAAAAGCCCACAAAGCTTGCCGGGGGTATTTGTAGGATAGCAGCAAGATGATTACTGCTGCGCCTGCTGCAATGGCAATTTTAGGGCTAACAACGAACAACAGGGGAATGCTGACAGCAGCACTGATTAAGCAGCAAATGACGATCGCCTGTACCAATTCATTGCGCTTTTCTGAAATTTTGCGTTTTTGTGCGGCTGCTTCTTTTTTGCTGGGGGCTGTGTTTTTTTCTCTGTGCTTGTGTTTGGATTTTTTGGATTTGCGCTTGGTTTTCAACATAACTTCTAGAAAGGACTTATGTAGAAGGCTGAAGGCTAGAGATGTAGAAGGCTAGAGATGTAGAAGGTAGAATAAATAGAATCAAAAATATTTGAGTAAGTGTGGTTATTTATTCTTAAAGCCGATCGCGCGCGAAAATATCGATCGAGATTGTGCGCCTGACTGGGGCGGGCCTAACATTAGATTGGCGACATTGTAGAATATAACTGCTGCATCTATAGCCTTTCTCAGAAAGATGAGGTGCTCTCGCGGGCCTAAAAGCATCGGGCATCGGGCCGAAGAGCATCGGGCCTAAAAGCATCGGGCATCGAGCCTAAAAGCATACCTCACCTTTGTGAGAACCGCTATATAATGTATAAATCTCGAAAGTATAATTTTAATCGGTCGCTGAAACTCAAGTATGAAGTTAACAAAATTTGTATCGATCGGCACTGCCCTGTTTTTAGGAGCAAGCGCCAGCATATTATCTAGCAGTAAAGCATTGGGGGCCGAAAAAGTTGTCCTGACATTTGGCCCGATCGCACAAGCCATCAATATCAGCGACTTAGAAAACTTTGCTAAAGACGGCACGACGACACCAACCATCAAACAAATAATCGGGTTCTCCAAAATGGATCCACAAGTGCTGCGGGGATTGATGAGTCTAGAAATCGGTTTAAAGCCAGCTATTCTGGCGAGGGTAGTTTACAGCACCCCGGGAGAAAAAATCACAGACGAAATCGGTCAAGCAATTCGGACTCACCGCCGCACAGAAAGCGGCAAAGCCCTGCGGGCGGCGGTGATTCTGGCATCCGGCGACGACGGTAGGCTGTCGCTGCTAGAAATCCTGAAAAAGTATCCTCTGCCGGAGGTTTACGTAGATGTTGCCAGCATTGCCGCCACAGTTGGGAAAGTTCAGGGTTTGGTGGGGAACGTGCAAAGCCTGCTGCAAGAGTCGATGCGCGAGACAACTCGGACAACTCCCACCGAAACTCCGATCGCACCTCGACCAAGCGTGCAGCCAACAACTCCGCCTCCGGCGCGTCGCCCCGCACCCTTACCAGCATCGGCACCACAGCCTGCGAGCCCTGTCAGAGGCCTCTGGTAAGAAAATCAAAAATGTGTCGTAGGGGCGGGTTTAGCCAGCAGTTGTAGCATCCTGCAGACAATTTTGAGACAAAACCCGCCCCCGCCCTAATTCTCCCGAAGCAATCAATTTTTTTTGAGCAATTTTTTGAGCAGCTTAGGAACCTCCGAAGGCCGATCGGCCACAGGTATGTCCGCCTCTTCAAAGGCAGCCATTTTGTTATCGGCCGCAATTCCAAAGGCTTTTTGGGCAGCAGCCCGAGAATTGATCAGGGTGCCGGCGTGACCCAAAGACGGGCTCTTGGGAACGTAGTGGCCCGCCAGATAAGCAACTACGGGTTTGTCGATCGCCGAAGCGATGTAAGAAGCAGCAGCTTGTTCGCTCCACCCGCCAATGTCCCCCACCAAAACCATAGCTTCGGTACTGTCGTCTTCGTCCAAAATTTGCAGCCACTGCATAAACGCCGAACCCAGAATCGCGTCGCAGCCAATACAAACCGCCATCGACTGCCCCAATCGGGCCCCAGTCAGTTCTAAAGCAATTTCGTAAGTCAAAGTGCTGCTGCGGCTGATTATCCCGATCGAACCTGGAGTGTAGAATTCTTTGGGGTGAGTTCCCAATAGCAGTTTTTCGGGGACAATAATCCCCGGACTGTTGGGCCCGATTAGCAAAGTTTCCGTAACCTCTGCTTTTCTAACTAAGCGCACCATATCCAGAGGAGGCACTCCAGGAGTGACGATCGCGATTTGCCGAATTCCTGCGGCGATCGCTTCTAAAGCCGCATCCAGCACCGAATAAGCGTCTACCAAAATTACCGCAGTGTCAACGTGACCCACTGCCGCCACGGCTTGTTCTACCAAATCAAAAATCGGAATTCCCTCCAACTCCTGCCCGCCTTTACCGGGACTGACACCGGCGACCACATTCGTGCCGTATGCTTTCATCATCAGGGCGGTGCGGGTTGACGCTGGAGATTCTGTAATGCCCTGTACTAGGACTTTGCTTTCAGGAGTTAAATTCATTTTTTGCCATTTGACAGTCCACAACTCTCGTCTTTTGCCGATCGGCTGCCGCTACTTGGCCGAAGATACAGAAGCAGCCGCTGCCCGATCCAAAGTGCTAGCTAGCTGCACCGGCAACTCTCCCAACCGCTTTTTAACAGCATCAGCATCGATTTCTACCAGGCGCAGCACAATTTGGATGTGGCGGTTGGCGCGAGCTTTCCGTTCCAAATAGCCGACTACTGCGGCGGTAATTTCCTCAGTTTTGGAGGCGCCGGCCAAAATATTTACCAGTATCACCTTAACGCTTTTATCCCGAGCGACTAACTCCAGGGCCAATTCCGCGCGATCGCGCAGGGCATTTGCTGCTTCGTAGCGGTCTAAGGAACCCATATTCACAAAATTAGCTGGTTTTCCTCCTTCGCGGGCTACAGCATCCAGAGTGGCCATTGTCAGACCCGCTCCGCTGCACAAAATCCCGATATTCCCATCTAGTTCGATTAATTCCAGGGATTCGGAATTCGAGATTGGGGATTGAGATTTGGGGTCAAACTCCGGCGATTGCTGCGCCTTCGAGTGGGAATGGGAGCGAGGGCCAGAGGTATAGAGACTTCTCCTTTCCCGTCCAAACCCGCTGCTTTGCATCTTCTCCGAGAGTGCGGCCAAGTCTGGATGCCGCCCCAAGGCATCGTCGTTCGCGGTGACTTTACCGTCTAAAGCCATTACCTCTCCCCTCGGACTGATGCCCAGAGGATTGATTTCTACTAAATCTAAATCTTTTTCGACAAACAAGCGGTACATTTTCTGGACGATCGCGCTCACCGATTGAATCAAGTCTCCCTGCAATCCCATTTTTATCATGAGCCGCCGCGCGTAGAATGGCGAAAATTCTTGGTCTACCGCAACCTGCTGCATTTGCTCGATCGACCCTTCGACATCCATACCTCCTTGTCTCGAACCCAGAAGTACCGGGCGGCGGGCTACCGGGTCTAGCAATACCGCCAAGTACAATTCTTGGTCAGCGTTGTACTTGGCTTCTGCCAGCAGGACTTGGGGATATTCAGATTCGATCGGCAAATTAAAAATTGTTTGAGCAGCAGCAACTGCATCGATCGTATTTTCCACAAATTTAATGCCGCCCGCCCTGCCCCGTCCCCCAGCCCGCACTTGCGACTTGAGTACAACTGGGTAGGGAATTTTCAGTCCCTTGAGGTCGGCCGGATTGTCAATCCGCTGTGATGGCAAAATCGGAATTGCCATCTGGCGAAATAAAGATTTAGCTTGATACTCTAACAAATCCATTTTTAATAACGGGTGATATCATTTTCGGTCGATCGTCCTAACAAGAACGGTTCGCGCGTGCCGACTGACTAAAGTCCGCTCCCGGATTGCGTAGGCAAGTCCGCACGCGCGATCCAATTTTATCGTTGTCCATCGACCGGATGCGATATGACTGGTAGTTGGCAACAAGCAATTCGCCGTAATTGGCAATTCATAATTATTAGATAATAATTGGTTTTTTGTCAAGTCAAAATTCAAATGTTCTGGCTTTTAACTTTTATTTTTCGACTTTTGTATAGCCGATTACTTATTCGCAACAGATCGCCCATCGCCTATTACTTAATCGTTTTTGGAGTGTTTTTGGCGATCGATAAATTGCCAAATTTCACTCTCCGATCGGGCGGCGATATATAACCTTCGCAAAAAAGATGTTCCGCAACCGACTTGCACTTGCCGTCAGTCTATTTTAGATACTTCGGCTTCTCTAGTCATCAGTCATTAGTCATTAGTCATTAGTCATTAGTCATCAGTCATTGGTCATTGGTCATTAGTCATTGGTCATCAGTCATTGGTCATCAGTCATTAGTCATCAGTCATCAGGCAGAAGAAGGAAAAACGAAGAAGGAAAAACGAAGAAGAGATACTATAGCGTTTCTCAAGCTTGGTGAGGATAGCCCTGTTTGGCCGATGCCCTATGCCCGGTTTGGCCTATGCCCTGTTTGGCCGATGCTTTTAGGCCCTGTTTGCCCGATGCCCTATGCCCGATGCTCCATGCCCTATTAAATGAATTTACTTAGCAGCCCCTTGATGGAGGGTTTTGACCCATTTTAGCCGCTTGGGACGCACCGCAATCCGAGCCGTCACACTCCCCACCAGCAGCCAGTGCAACATATATACAGTACCCCGCAGCGTTTGCAGGAAGGTGACAAAAACTCTTTTCACCTCAAATTTGGTCTCTTTGCGAGTGCGGCGCAAACCCACAAACATTCCCACCAGCGACAAGGTAAGGGTCATGACAGTTATGGGAATGGCTACAGGCATCCGGCGCAGCGCAATTGACATCAAAAAGTCGGGCAGCGCTACTGTGGGCAACAAATATTGAGATACCCAAAATCCAAATAAATCCCAAGTTTTCCCGATTCCCATGCGGTTTTGCAAAATTAGCCGCCAGTAGTCAAGATAGCGCTGATAGCCGCCTTCTGCCCAGCGATTGCGCTGGTGCCACAGAGCCCGAGCGTTGGTGACTCCTTCTTCTGACACGGCTGGGAAAGGCAAAAATTCAATGTCCCACTGGTCTAGGTGCAGCCTCAGCGTCAAATCTAGGTCGTCGGTAATCGTTTCTTCGTTCCAGCCTCCGCAGCGTTCCAAGGCGGTGCGGCGCATGAATTGGCCGTTACCGCGCAATTCTCCAATGCCGCCGATCGCAGTCCGCTGCTGCTGGAAAAAGCTGTCGAGTGCCATTTCTGCTTCTTGGCCGCGAGTCCACACGTTCACCGCAGCATTGGCGATGGCTTTTCTGACTTGCACCGCCCCTACCCGTTCTCGATCGAACACCGGCAGCACCCGGCGCAGCAAATCCGGCGTTACCGTCGCGTCGGCATCAAATATGCCCACAAATTCGCCCACCGTCAGCGGCAACACTTGATTTAGGGCTCCCGACTTGCCGCCGCTGGCATTTGCTCCTCTGCGAAATACTTTAAGTTGCGGGTATTTTTTGGTTAGCTGTTCCAATACCAGCGGCGTACCGTCGCTGCTGCGATCGTCGATCGCCCAAAGTTCGTAACGGTCGATCGGATAATCTAAATTGCAGATTGATTCTACCAATCTGCCAATCACCGCTTCCTCGTTTTTTGCCGCCACCAGCAGCGAGACATAAGGCCAATCTTCTCGACTTTCATCTGAAAGAGGAGGCAGTGCGGATTTTGGTTCGGCAAACAAAACTCGCAGCGCTTGCATCCACAGCAGCCCCGTCAACCCCCACACTACCCACGCACCCCAGGAAATCAAGTGCAGGGCGATCGTCCCAGACCAAATCGCCGCCAGCACAGCAGCAGCTTTTCCCCGCCTCCCCCGGTACAGATTTTGAGGAAAAGAGTCAGATCCCAACACAGACACCGCCGCCGGGAGCTCTGATGAAGTTTCCGTACCGGACACCCTGTCGCCAATATCTGGTATGCCAAATATTTTGCTTGCCTTCGAGTTCGAGGTCAAACTCTCGATCTCTTCTGGAGCTAAATCAGGGATGTCCAAGTTAAGCTCGGTGCGAGCGTCGTTTTCTGGCCAAGAACTCTCCTGCATAGGTTATTTATTCAACTACCAATAGTTTTTGATTTTAGAGATAAGTATTTACTGTATCAGTTTCTGAGCTTTTGTCGAAACCAGGCTCTGGCACGATTGCAGGAGAACCCTCTGCTGGTATGGCTCCGGCCAACTAGGACTGCATAGAGTATTTGGGATGACCCCCCCCAAAGAACGGATACAAGCATCCGACTCCTGTCGCGCCGCTGCCCCAAATTTTCGACCCCAGTTCGATATTTTCGATATTGCCGATCGATCTGTAGAATAAATCTCAAATCCCAAAGTTGTACGCTCGTCAAGTCGAAGCATCTCAAATCCCCAACGGAAAATCTCAAATCGACCGACTCTTGCTTGCGCTTGTCCTGGAATATCTGCTAATTTTTGCAGAGCAGCTCAACTAATCTGTTAGTAATTCTCAGGATGTGGAAATATGTCTCTTCCTCAACTGAAGCCAGCCGACGACAAAGAAGTGAAAGTCTACTTACCTTTCTGTCAGGAGCCCCGGCGCAAGTTTTTGCCGCACGCTATCAGTCTCTACAAGCTCAAAAGCTTGGAGGGGGCCAGAAAAATTGACGGCGGCGAGGACGTGCCGTTTGTCGCTAGTTGGAATATCTCCTCGCTGCCGATCGATTTGACCCGCTGTCGGGTGTTGTTTGACGGCAATGCTGAACTCAGCTACGAAGTGACTATGCAAAGCTCTGAGTTTGTCACTTGCTTAATTGAGGTACTCCTGACTTTTCAGCGGACTCGTACTGTCGATTTTTCTAAAACGTTTTACCGCAAGCTGATGCGCCTGGATGACTAACTTTCACCGCAGCCGCACTATCCAAATTCGGCAATTGACTCGCGCTTTGACACTCCCCGACCTTTCGCGTGCGGGGATTCTTAATTCAGCGACTGACCTTTAAGTTATGCGTCCTTTCGGCAATACTCAAACTTTTCAACCGAAGCAGTTCCACTAATTGACGAGCCTGATTCGCAGTCATCCCAGAGGGTCAATCTCCACTCATGGTACTAGAATATTTATCTAGAGTTCGGGTATGCCCTACTCTACCTAACAAAAGCAAATTGTTGGTTTTTCTGGTTTTGAGACTGTGTTAAGCCTCACGCTGTACGGCGAGTTTTCGCTGCTCTTTGTCCCCTATTTACGCCTAAAAGTGTGTCTGAGTCTTTGTTTCACGAGGGCGTTGCGAATTTAACCTTGACTTTTATTTTGTAGTACAAATACAAGCAAAGTCCGAGTTTTTAGGAATAGATTAAAGAAATTAAAGTCCTAAACTCAATCTTAATTTCGTGCTGTGAAAAAGGTACGATCGACAGGGAGTCCGCCAAATACGTGAAACTAAATACCAATTTACCAGCAGGCGATCGATGCAACCAGCCATAACGAATCAGTTAAACAATTCTTTTACCATTTTTCTCAGCTTGTTAGTAGAAGCAATACCTTTTCTGCTGCTGGGAGTTTTATTCTCAGGTTTGCTGCTGGGGTTTGTAGACGAACGCAAACTCGTATCCCGCATCCCGCGAAACCCCCTGCTGGCGGCTTTGATGGGGAGTTCGATCGGCTTTTTGTTTCCCGTGTGCGAGTGCGGTAACGTCCCCGTAGCCCGCAGGTTGCTGATGCAGGGAGTACCCGCACCAGCGGCGATCGGCTTTTTACTCGCAGCCCCCACCATCAACCCCATAGTAATTTGGGCGACTTGGACGGCATTTCGCGATCAGCCAGAAATTGTAGTTTTGCGGGTAGTCTTTTCTCTGTTTATCGCCACAACCATCGGCTGGGTGTTCAGCGCCCAAGCAGACTTGCGGCCTCTGTTACATCCGTCTGTAGCCCGCGCAATTCCCCTCCCAAAACCAGAGTTTTCCGAAAAACGCCTCGCCGAATCCAACACTCCGCTGCTTTTACAATCCGGGACATTTATGCTCGGTCAGCCGGGGGGGGCAGTGCCGATCGAATCTTTGCTGCAAGACGACTGGAAGCCCTTACAAACAGGCAAAACCGAAAAAATCTCTAAACCTTCCTCCATGTTTCACCCCGTTTCTAGAGAGCGTCTGCGCCTGCTTTTGGATAGTATGGTACAGGAGTTGCGGGAGTTGGGAGGAGTTTTGATCATCGGAAGTGCGATCGCCGCCATCATTCAAGTTGGCGCACCCCGCGAACTAATTCTAAACCTCGGTCAAGGCCCGGTTTCCTCGATTCTCGCCATGCTGATACTAGCTGCTGTCGTATCGATTTGTTCTACAGTAGATGCTTTTTTTGCCCTGTCTTTTGCCGCCACATTTACCAGCGGTTCGCTGTTAGCCTTTCTCGTTTTCGGCCCGATGATTGACCTCAAAGGCATCGGTTTAATGCTCTCTATTTTTCAAGGTAGAGCCGTAATTTACTTAATTGTCTTGGCGGCTCAATTAACATTTTTAATGACCCTCGCGGTCAACTTGTATTTAGGTTGATCGATTTGCCCGCACGGACAAATAACGGTATATTTCCAATGACTGTTGACTGTTGACTGTTAAGAAGGCACCGCCCCTACCAATAACCAATAACCAATAACCAATAACCAATGACTAATAACCAATAACCAATAACCAATAACCAACAACCAATAACCAATAACCAATAACCAATAACCAACAACCAATAACCAATAACCAACAACCAATAACCAATAACCAATAACCAATAACCAATGACTAATGACTAATGACCAATGACTAATAACTAATGACTCTTCAAAATATGAATCTTAAAAAACTTAGCCCTTGGCTGGACGCCCTAGCTATCCTAGCCTGGGGAATATTGCTCCTCAAATATTGGATTACAGGCAAATTAAACATTCTAATTCACCCCAATTACTTTGGATTGACTGTAGGGGGAGGAATCGGCTTAATGGTGATTGGCGGATTGAAAATTTGGGAACTATTAAAGGTCGATCGCGCCAACAAACAATTGCGGACATCGCCAGCAAACAAGTCTCTCAGAATCACAGAAGTTGAACACGTTACTTTATTTCCCCCCAGTATCGGCAGCACCTTAATGCTGAGCGTCGCATTAATCGGTTTAGCAGTAACGCCCCGCACATTTGCCAGCCAGACAGCATTGGAACGAGGCCTCACCGAATCCCTGCCCATCACCAGACTGGAACCGCAAGAATTTCGCAATAACACAAAACCCGAAAAGCGATCGCTCGTCGAATGGGTGCGGCTGTTAAACTTCAATCCAGAGCCAGATACATACAGAGGTCAAAAAGTCAAAGTTAAAGGATTTGTCATTCACCCGCCAAACATAGCAGAACAATATATGTGGGTCGGGCGTTTTATCATTACCTGCTGCGCGGCGGATGCCTATCCGATCGGGTTGCCGGTAAAATTACCGATGGGTCAAAATCGCGCCTCCTTTCCCCCAGACAGTTGGCTAGAAATAGAAGGAGAAACGATCGTAGAAGAACTGCAAGACAAGCGCAAATTAATCATTCAAGCATCCTCCCTCAAACCCGTTCCCGAACCAAAAAACCCTTATGATTATTAAACCCGAAGCCAGTTGCAGATTAAATTTGATCTTTCTGGTTGTGCAACAAAAGTCCCGCCCGTCATCCCTAGAAAAATAAAGATACGGTAAAGTCAGCTACAAGATTGGCAGCAGCACCCTGTAAAAGTTGCCAATCACAGATTCAGCAACTAGACTCGTAATTAGGCAATAAATTTAGAGTATATGTCATCAGAAAAAAAATTAGCGCTCAAAGGCGCATTCTGGACGCTCGCCAGCTATGGAAGCAGTCAAATTATCCGATTTGGCAGCAACCTAATTTTGACCCGCCTGCTTTTGCCCGAACTATTTGGTTTGGTGGGGCTAGCCTACGTTTTCATCACAGGTGTCAACTTATTCACAGACATAGGTTTGGGCCCGAGTATTATTCAAAACAAGCGCGGAGAGGAGCCTGATTTTTTTAACACCGCTTGGACAATGCAAGTTATTCGCAGCTTGTTTGTTTGGTTGTGTTTAATATTAATCACCTGGCCAGTTGCTAACTTCTATGAAGAACCCCGTCTCCTGTGGTTGCTGCCTTGCATAAGTATAAATACTCTAATAGGAGGGTTCAAATCCACTTCCGTATCCACCCTCGAACGCAAAATGAGCGTCAAGCAAGTAGTGCTTTTTGAGTTGGGCATACAGGCAGTTTCTACTACAGTGATGATTGTTTGGGCATTTTTCAATCCCACAATCTGGGCCATCATCGTCGGCGGTTTTACTGGCGCTACAATGGAGTTAGTATGGAGTCATTTTTTGATTCGCGGCCAGTCAAACCGCTTCGCTTGGGACAAAGAAGCAGCTAAAGAAATATTTTCTTATGGCAAATGGATATTTTTGTCTACGATGTTATTTTTTCTGTGTTCCCAAGCCGATCGCCTAGTTCTAGGGAAAATCTTTACTTTAACAACATTGGGCATTTACGGCATCGCTTTTACCCTCGGCGATATGCCCCGCCAAGTGATCATCGCCCTCGGCGGTAGGGTAATTTTTCCATCTATTTCGATGCTAGCAGATTTGCCTCGCCAGGAATTGCGCGCCAAAATTGTTAAAAACCGCAACTTGATTCTGATACCTTTGGCCCTAGGCTTAGCAATTTTTGTGAGCTTTGGAGATCAGCTCATTTTAACACTGTACAGGAAAGAATATATAGCAGCATCTTGGATGATGCCAATCTTGGCTTTAGGTATTTGGCACACTACTCTCCACAACTTAATGGGTTCTTGTTTGTTAGCGGTTGGCAAATCTCAATATTCAGCTATGGGCAATCTGGTAACTTTCTTAAGTATCACTATTGGCATCCCGATCGGATATCATTTCCTGGGTAATTTAGGTGCTGTAATTGCTGTAGCTGTCGGCGATATTCCTACTTATTTAGTAACTAGCTACGGTCTTTGGAAAGAAGGGCTAACTTGTTTTTGGGAGGATATTAAATTAACATTACTGTTCTTAGGAGCCCTGGTCAGTATACTTTGTGTTAGAATATACGTGCTGGGTTGGGGGTTGCCAACAGACAAAATATCGCCGATGGATTTAGTGCCGATCAATCAACTGTTTCAGTAAATAAAAAGGAGATTGTCTGGATGTCAGATGAAGATACACTAAAAAGAAAAGCAATACACTTTATCTTTTTCCAAATTGCTTTGTTACAAGAAATATCGCGGTCGGTTGTTAGGTATATAAAAATGATGCTTTTTTATCAAAAAAAATCCATCATAAAATTATTCCAAGAAAACGAACTGCCCCAAAAAGAACGCCCCAAAGTCTTTGTTGCTGTGGCCCACATTACATCAGTTGAAGAATCTAAGAATCCAGAAAAAGGGGCGGCAAAGATAGAGAGACTCAGGCACACAATAGATGGACTGTTGGCGAGTTTTGCTCATTGCGATCTGAGTATTGCGATCCAAACTCTACCGAACAGGCACGTTACAGCTTATTTGCCTGAATATCAAACTAAGTGCATTCAGGTACAAGAATATCCTGAATGCGACCCAATGTTTGTAGGGTTTAGGCTTCAGGAAGAGTTTGTGGAAAAAGTAGAAGAATTTGACTGGTTTTTATTTATAGAAGATGACATTATTTTGTCGGATGCTTTCACTCTAGAAAAACTAGAGAAATTTAACGGACAAAGCGGGTATGAAAATGCAGTTCTTTACCCAAATCGTTATGAAATGTATCAAGGAACGAAGAGATATATTGATTTGACTATCGCGCGACAATTGTTGACAAATAAGCTATCTAGTGTAGAGATAGAAGGTGTAAAATTTGCGGAGTTTAACAATCCTCATTCAGCATTTTACTGTTTGTCAAGAAAGCAGATGAAACACTGGATCAAATCAGGTCGTTTGTTCAAAAATCAAATAGTGGATGTCGGGCCTTTAGAGAGTGCAGTAACTTTTTGTCTTTTGGAATGTTTCTCTATATATAAGCCTCACCCGTCAAATTTAAACTATTTTGAGGTCAGGCATTACGATAGCAAATATTCTAAGTTGTATCCAGAACCGGAATCGCCGTATACACTGTCAGCCGTTGATCGCAGTTCCAATACAGCAATGGTCGAAAATTCGTGAAATAATGGCTCTGGGCTAAGTAGCCGTCAGAATTATTAGTAGTGCTGGACGCGGTGGCGATCGATCTCGGATTGCTTAGTAGTGCGGACTGTTTTTGCGATCGTCAACCGGAGTCGATCTGAAACTCCGATCGCGAAATTGCATTTTTGAACTGGGTGCGCCTGGAAATGTAAAATTTAAGAGGGAAAATTGGGCAGTGATTTTTCACAAAAAATAGGAGAGAAAGATTTGTGAATATTTTTAACAAAAAAAATAATCCTTCACCCTTGGGTATTCTGCCATTCAAACAGCCGATCGACCGCACGGCGATCTTCCTGATGCTAATGCTGAGCGTCTTAATCGGACTGCTGCTGCTGAGCGGCGATCGCACGGCACCCAGAGTGCGAGAATTTAGCTGGGAAAACAAACAAATCGGCGCGCGAGATACCGGCTTTCTCCTCACCTTCTTTCGCCCGATGAACCAATCCAGCGTCGAGGAAAACTTAACGCTAGAACCCCCCCTCCCCGGTAAATTTAGTTGGGCGGGACGGCGCATGGCTTACACCCTCAAAGATCCAGCACCCTACGGCGTTACCTACACATTAAAACTCGCCGGAGCAACGGACAAGTATTTCGGAGAAAACAACCAATATAAAGGCACGCCGATGCAGCCGTTTAGCAGTTCCTTTCGCACTCGCGATCGGGCTTTTGCTTATATCGGCGTTGAAGGCGAAACAGAAAGCAGATTAATGCTAGTCAACCTCAGCAGCAGCGAATCGAAACCGATACCCCTGACTCCCAAAGATTTGGTTGTCACCGATTTTAAACCGTATCCGGGGGGCGATCGCATTTTATTCTCCGCCACAGATCGATCGATCGCCCGTACTCGCGGCACCCTAAATCAAGAACTGTTCACAGTCACCACCGGCCTCAACCCCCAATCCCCAGGAGAAGATTCCCAAGAAAAACAGCCAGCAGGTAGAATCGACAAACTACTAGACTCCAAAGATTACCAAAACCTAAAATTTGACCTTTCAGCCGACGGAAAAATCATCCTGATTCAGCGCGTCAACCGCAGCAATCCCGGCGATTTCAGCCCTTGGATTCTGGAAGAAAAATTACCGCCCCGCCCATTGGAAAATCAACAAGGCGGAGATTTTATGATTCGGCCCGACAGCCAATCGGTGGTAATGTCTCAAAAGCAAGGATTAGCGATCGTCCCGCTCAAACCAGAAGCAGATCCAGTAGAATTTTTGCCAAAATACGAACAAGTATTGGGCATGGCGCGCGACAATTCCGCCGCCGCCTATGTTAAGTACAACAGCGACTTTACTCGATCGCTTTTCATCTTAGACAACCAAGGTGTGGAACAAGAAGTATTGCGGATTCCCGGCAGCATTATCTCCGTTTATTTTGACCCGCGCAAAGACAAAGACAATCAATTCCAGCGTCTCTACTGTTTGTTAGCCCAGCGCCTCGAAACAGAAAGCTACAAAGAACAGCCTTTTATCGCTGCCATCGACCTCAAAAAAGAGGGTACTCGTTTGGTAGGAACCATCAAACCGCTGCTAGTTTTGCCCAACCAATTAGATACCCAAATCAGTTTATCTCCCGACGGGCTAGCATTAATTTTCGACCAATTAGTTACATCAGCAAAACCCTCAGCAGGAGACAGTCCCCGCAACTCGGGCGGACAGTCGATCGCCGCCAGCCGCCTCTGGGTGCTACCCTTATTAGAAATACCCGCAGACGGTTCTGCTGCAAAAGTACAGCCAGAAGAACTTCCCTTTGCCGGCTATCATCCCCGCTGGCTGCCGTAAATCGATTTGATATTTGATGGCGATCGCAGGTGGAGAGAGTTTGAGAGTTTGAAAAAAGTTAACGATTTGCAGTTTATCGAGATATAAAATGTTTATTTGCACAACAGCCGATCGCCAAAAAATGCTTGTTACAAAACCGGAGATGCTCCCTAATATCCAATCCTCTCTTCATCGGAATAATAAATTCGAGTCAACAGTCAACAGTCAACAGTCAACCGTCAACCGTCAACATCACCTGACGGTGTTACCGGAAATGATATAACACAGCGAGATTCATGCCGATCGCTAGGACAAATTTGTTTACAAAATCACACTTATTTCAACATTAATTGTAACCAATCTTAACGACAAAATAGAAGATCAGTTTTCTAACAGAGAAATAATAAAAGTCTGCTCTTTTGCTTTAATGTCAAGCACCCTGAGCTTGATTTCTGCAATTAAGCTTAAGCCTTAAAATAATTAATAGTCGCCTCAAATCAAGTGCAGACCTCGAACTCGCTCTTTTTGGGGCGATCCCGGACTCGATCGCGAACTGATATAAAATTAATCAGATACAGAAATCTGCAGGTACATAGGGTCTCAAAAATATTACTGCTATAGATCGCAGACTCTCAGGTTTGTTATGCCAACCACTAATCCCAATCTCAATAATTTTATCTCCCCAGTGCCGCTGTGCCGACCGACGGCGACACTAGAATCGCTGCGGTCAATTTTCATTGAGGGAAATTGCGATCGAGTCGCAGTAGTCAACGAACAACTAAAGCTCCTAGGATTAGTTTACCTCCGCAGCGTTTGGACGGGCACGGACTCGCGCGCAAACGGCCCAGAGCAACTTTTGTCGGAAAGCTCGATCGCGGTAGAACCGATCGGAACAGTACCGGCAGCTTTGAGTGTCAGCGAGTTCTGGCAGTACCTGCACAAAGCAGAATTCAATAGCCCAGCCCGCAGCCAAAGCGCCGGCGGTTTCTCCAAAAGCCCGATCGGCCTGACAGATACCAGCGGTCAATTTTTAGGACTGCTAGACAGCATGAGCCTGCTGCAATTTGTCGCCGCACTCAACAGCAGCCGTCAGGCGGAACCAACAGCAGTCAAAGAAATCGAATTAATATCGGTTTCAGCAGCCATCGCCACCACCCTGGGCGCTCGATCGCGCTTTTTGGAAGCAGGATTGAAACCCTCGGAAAACCTCAACTCCCTAGTCCAACTCCTCGAAAAACTCCCCCTACCGCTGAGATTGCAAACCCCCAGCGGACAAATAGTCAGTCAAAACGCAGCGTGGCGGATTTTGCTGGGAGCAGGCCCGGAACCAATTGTAGAACCGGCAGCAAATTTGGGCAAACACTCGCCCCCGAAACCCAGCCATTCCACAGCCGAATACACGAGTCAGTCGGTAGAGGCCGTCGCCTCTGAGTGCAGGAGTTTAGTAGGAGCAAGTCGATCGGGCGATCGGGATGCAGCCTCCGCCACCAGTTGCCCCCTACCCCTGTACTCGGCCGCCTCCCCATCAACCTTAACCGCTCCAGCTTGGTGCGCGATCGCAGGCAAACCAGACACCTACATCTGTGAATGCCCCGTCCAAACAGGTCAAGAACGGATGTGGCAATTTGTCAAACAGCCGCTCTGGGACGAGCTAATTTTAGTCATGGGACAAGATGTCACCGAAGAACATTTAGTCGCCAAAGAACTAGCAGCAAAAAATGCAGATTTAATCCACCTCAACCGACTAAAAGACGAATTTTTATCCTGCATCAGCCACGAACTAAAAACCCCGCTTACCGCCGTCCTCGGTTTGTCCAGCCTGCTCAAAGATAAATTGATCGGAGAACTCAACGATCGGCAATCACGCTACGCCAAACTAATCCATCAAAGCGGACGGCATTTGATGACAATAGTTAACGACATTTTAGACTTGACCCGCATGGAAACCGGGCAGCTAGAACTAATTCCCGAACCCGTGGAAATAGCAGCCACCTGCAAAAGAGCCTTTGAACAAGCAAAACAACTGCAACAGCAAGAAGAAAAATCTCCCCCCAAAACAAACGGCGAAGCAAACGCAGAACCGTCAGAAAAAATAGAATTTACACTCGAAATAGAACCGGGAGTTAGCTATTTGATTGCCGACGAACTGCGACTGCGACAAATGCTGGTCAATCTCCTTGCTAACGCCCTGAAATTTACCGAAGCAGGCGGCAAAATCGGATTGAAAGTAAATGTTTGGGAAGGTTGGCTAGCCTTCACAGTTTGGGACACCGGCATCGGCATCCCCGCCGACAAACAGCACCTGATCTTTCAGAAATTCCAACAGCTAGAAAGCCCCCTTACCAGACGTTTTCAAGGAACCGGACTCGGACTGGTACTGACTCAACGGCTCGCGAGGCTCCACGGCGGAGACGTTTCGTTTATTTCCTCAGACAACCAAGGCTCTGAATTTACCCTGCTGCTGCCGCCAAATCCTCCGGGAAACCCAGGGGAAGAATCCCCAGCGCGTGCAGCCGCGGAGTCAGAATTATTTAAACCAAAATATCAGCATCCGATCGCCAATTCTCGCTCTCGTTTGGTATTAATAGTCGAAGCAGTTCCCAAATATATCGAAGATTTAACCAAGCTTCTGTCGGGTTTGGGCTACCAAGTAATAGTCGCCCGATCGGGCACCGAAGCCCTGGAAAAAGCCCGCAGGTTCAGTCCCGAAGCGATATTCCTCAACCCGCTGCTGCCCCTGCTGTCCGGTTGGGACGTGCTGACGCTGCTCAAGAGCGATCCGGATACCCGATCGATTCCGGCGATCGTCACAGCCACTAGAGGCGAAAAGGAACGGGCTGCTGTCAACCGCGCCGAAGGCTTTTTGAGCTTGCCGGTGGCAGAACCCGCTTTGCGTAGGTTGCTGGCAGATTCGATCGGCCAAAGTCATGCCAGTACCAACAAGGTGAAAAATTCCTTAACCGTGCTGTGGCTGTGCCCGCAAAACAGTTCGTCTCAAGGTTGCGCTTTACTGCTAAACCCCAACTACTGCCGGGTTTTAGAAGCAGACGACCTCGGCCAAGCAGAACTCGTCGCCCGAATTTGGCGGCCTTCGGCGATCGTTTTGGACAGTACCAGTCAACTGCAAAACCCCTTAGCTTTTATCGAACAGTTGAGTCGATCGCGCAATTTGGGTTCTCTGCCCTTGGTGACTTTAGACCCCGAAACTACGCAACTGGCAAATCAAGTCAAAGGATTGTCGGTATTTCCCTGTTTGGCAGCCGGCAGTCCCGAAACATCAGGGTTGGGCGCGTCTGCGCTGTGGCAAGTGATTCAAGTAGCTGCGGGCATGAGTTGGAAGCCCAGCATTTTATTGGCTGACATTTCGACTTTACCCGACTTGCACCGCGCGGCTGGGGGGAGTCCGACGGCAGAATTGGCAAATGGCGCTCGATCGACAAATGCCGAGATTCCCATGCCCAATTCCCAGTTTTGTGCTCCCAACTTTCAAGCTTTTATTCAATACATCCAAACCGCAGGATTTCGAGGGGCGATCGCACCCTGCTGGACAGAAGTTTTGCAGCAGTTGCAATATCAAAGCGTTGACTTAGTTTTGCTGTGCTTGCGAGATGCCCCCTCAGAATCAACTGCTATGTTGCAGGCGCTATCTAACCTGCGGCAAATGACTCCAAAACGACCAATTTTAGTCTGGGATTATCGGTCTGCTGTCAACTCGGAATCCGAGGCGATCGACTTTCTGCTGCAACAAATATCTGCCAAAATTTTGCCTTGTTCCTTATCTGCAGCACAATTGTTAGAGAAAATTCAACAGAGTTTATTAACTTATTCAAGTTGCTAAGAATGAATATTTTTTGGGTTGGTAGTTAGGAGTTTTGCCCTCTCTAAACAGCGCATAAAAACTATTATTGCTGAGTGCAAACAGAAATTGGGAACTGTTTAGCTAAAAACCGCTTGGGCGCTGCGAGTTAGGAAACAATATCAAAACTCAAAAAAATGAGTTATTATAGGCGATCGAGAAACCATTATATTTTTTTCTGGGGCTGATCGCGTGCCTAATCGCATTTCTTTAATATCTCTGGCCCTCGCACTCGGTTTGTGGGCAATACCCGAGCCAGTTGCCTCTCAGGCACTCCTGCCTTACACCCTGCAAATCGACTCGGCCCAACTCGAACAGACAGCCTTGAGCCTTGCTGAAGAGGCAGTCCAGCTAGCCAGACTCCAGCAGTACCAACTCGCCGTCCCCAGAGCCGCACTCGCCACACAGTTAGCCCCCAAGAATGTTCAAACTTGGACTTTGTTAGGCAGCTTGTACCTTCAAGTCGAACAGTTGGACAAAGGGATTGAAGCTTTGGGGCGAGCTCAATCTCTATCGCCAGAAAATCCCTCAATTAAATTTGTCTTGGGAGAAGCTTACTTTCGGCAAGCAAAGTACGAGAAAGCAGCGGAATACTTGCAAGCTGGTTTGAAAATAAAGCCAGACACTCCGGGCGCATTATTTGATTTGGGCAACGCTTTTTACAAGCTCCAGCGGTTTGATAATGCGATCGCCCAGTACGAAAAAGCCTTTGCTTTAGAAAAAAACCTTTGGCCCGCTATCAACAATATCGGATTAGTTAAATACGAAATGGGAGATGCCGATGGCGCAATCAAACGCTGGCAAGAAGCGATCGCGATCGACAACAAAGCAGCAGAACCAATGCTAGCTCTAGCAGTAGCACTCTACACCAAAGGCGACCGAGAAAAAGGTTTAGCAATGGGAGAAGCAGCCCTGAAATTAGACAAACGCTATGCCACTGTAGCTTTTCTCAAAGACAACCTCTGGGGCGATCGTTTGATCGCAGCCACCCAAAACTTCTTAGCAACTCCCGAAATGAAAGCAGCACTGGTTAAAATTCAAGATGCTCCACCCCCTCCCCAGACATCGCCCTAATTATCGTCAGCCCGATTAAACTATGACACCTACCGAGCCTTCCGCCCCTCTAAGCTGGAAAGAATTAGAAGCCCTCACAGACTTTGAAGTCGATCGCACCAACGGCCCCACCAACGCTCAAGCCCGGTTGCGCCTCTTCGGTAAAAGCGAATCAGATGTGCGAGTCACCCTGTACCGCGACAACCATGCCTGGTGTCCCTACTGCCAGAAAATCTGGCTGTGGTTGGAAGAAAAACAAATCCCCTACCGCATTGACAAAGTTACCATGTTCTGCTATGGGGAAAAAGAAAGCTGGTACAAGCGCAAAGTACCGTCGGGAATGTTACCCGCGATCGAGCTAGACGGCCGCACCATCACCGAAAGCGACGATATCTTAATCGCCCTAGAACGAGTTTTCGGCCCCTTGGGTTTGGGGATGGAAAACCCCGCAGTAATACCCATGCGGCGGTTAGAGCGACTGCTGTTTAGAGCCTGGTGCTCTTGGCTGTGTTACCAGGCGAGTTCAGCCAAAGTAGAACAGCACAACCGCAACCAATTTATCAGCGCCGCCGCCCAAGTGGAATCAGCACTGGCTAGCACCCCCGGGCCTTATTTCCTCGATGAATTTGGCACTGCGGATGTCATCTTTACGCCCTACGTCGAACGGATGAATGCCAGTCTTTACTACTACAAAGGCTACTCGATGCGGGAAGAAAACCCGCGCTTTGCTGACTGGTTTGCAGCGATGGAAAGCCGCCCCACCTATCGCGGCACTCAAAGCGACTTCCACACCCACGTCCACGATTTACCGCCTCAAATGGGCGGGTGTTATGAAAACGGGGAACCGCAGATGCTGCTCAATAAAGCCCGCGTGGATAATGGGCCTTGGGCTGGATTACCAGATGTGATGTATCCAGAACCGGAAACCTCTCGCGCTGAAGCTCTTCACCGCGTCATTAAGCATCACAGCAACATTATTAAAGTCAATCCTGCTGATGACAACTTATTTGATGAGGCTTTGCGTTGTGCTTTAACTTTGATGATGACTGGTGAAGTTTGTACGCCGCCGGTTGGTTCTGATGGGGCTTTGCGGTATTTGCGCGATCGGGTGAATGTGCCCCGCGATATGTCGATTTACGCGGCCAAGCGTCTGAGGGAAGCTTTGGAGGAAACGGCGGCTTTGGTGGGCGACGGCCAAGGTAGTCCGATTCTGCTGAAGCACCGGCGGGATCAAGATCCGGCTAATTTTGTGTAGGGAGAGTTTGGTGGATTCGAGCCAAGATTTCTACAAACTCTCAGGTGCGATCGGGTGAATGCTCCTACCGCGAAACAGGCGGCGGCAAAACATCAGCCTTCTTTGCTATTTCCCCTTCTTCCAAAACCGGCTCTAAAGCCAAATCGGGAACCGGATCGGGAATTGGTACTTTTTCGACTACCTGATGTTTTTCTAAAGTTAGACCAGACTGCGACGAACCGGACAATCTTTTTAACAATTTCGGTGTCGGATCGTACAGCAAATAAATAATTCGATCGCCCGTTTGCCAAGTTTGGGCGGCCGACACTACTTGCAAATATCCCTGTCTTTCCAGTAGCAGCGGCGTCAACTCCCCGGCTTTCACCAAAGCTTGCAAGTGAGCAATCTGAAACTGCAATCCCGCACTTTTTAACTCGGTTTCCCCCAATTTTACTTCGCCCTTATTTAAATATTCATTCCAATCCTTCAGCGACAAATCGGAGACAAAGGCTTGATTTATTTTGCTCTGATTTGCAGGCGCATTTTGCGGGTCTTTAGGAAATATTGCCAAAACTCGCGGCGGCGTAAATTCCTCGGCTGCTCGTTGAGCTAACACTAAGTTTACTTCACCGTTGTTAGTCATTGCCAAAAAAGTTCCCATCGAATCAAGTCCGGCTTCTTCTAAAATGCTGTGATCGAGAGCACTGCTCAAGAACACCCGCAAACCTTCTCTTTCTGCTTGTTTGCAAGATTCCGGGTTGGTGTCGATAATTGCTACAGATTCTCCCCGTTCTTGAAACAAGCGAGCAATTAATCTGCTCAAAGGATTTGACCCCACAATCACGGCACCGGTTGCCGATTTTAAGGTGATGTCCAACATTTTAGCGATCGGACCCGCTGTCAATCCCTGCAAAAAAACTGTGATAATGATTGTTAGGAACACTAAGGCTTTAATTGAGTCGCCACCGGTAATTCCTCGCTGGGTGAGCAAAATTGCAAATAAAGATGCGATCGAAGCTGAAATAATTCCCCTCGGCGCTACCCAGGAAGCAAATAATTTCTGCCTCCAGTTTAGCTCGCTGTTGATCGTGCAAACCAAAATGTTGATCGGTCTGACTATCCACATTAAAGCTAAAACTGTAAACAAACTTCCCCAACCGAGGGCGACCACACTAGCAAGGGATAAATCGGCCGCCAGCAGCACGAACAGCACCGATACAGCAAGGACTGTGAGCTGACCTTTAAACCTCCTCAGCAGCCTTTCTTCTGGGACTGAAGCGGCTCTGAGCACTATGCCCGACACTACAGTTGCCATCAATCCCGATTCGCTGCATATTTGTTCTGCGATGGCGAAAATTCCCCACAAACCGGCTAAAACTACTAAATTTTTTAGGTCTTCTGACAGGAATTTCGCTCGCTTGAGAATGAGTCCCAGCAGCCAACCTCCGGTAACTCCGATGACTGTGCCAATACCCAGCCGCACCACTAAATCTCTGAACAAAATCAGCAAGTCAGTATTGCCGTTTAAAACCACATTCAGTACCAATACTGCCAAAATGGCTCCCACGGGATCTACTAAGACACCTTCGCCTTCTAGCAAGGCGGCGACTTTTTTGTCAACGGATACTTGTTTGAGCAAGGGGCCGATGACTGTCGGACCTGTGACGACTACTAGAGAAGCATACAGAAAGGCGATCGGCCAGGGAAATTCCCCCAACCAGTGGGCTGCCATTCCGCCGCCAATTAGTGTAATTAAAGTGCCGAAAGTAACTAAATTGCGAATGCTGCTAGAAACTTTGCCCAAGTCTCGCAATTCCAAATTCAAGCCGCCTTCAAACAGAATTAAGGCTACGCAAAGGGATACCATAACTTCCAAGCCGCTCCCCAGCAGGCTGGGGTGCAGGATTCCCAAGCAGTCTGGACCGGCTAAAATGCCGAACAGCAGCAAAAAGACGATCGCCGGAACTTTCAGATAAGCGGCCAGAACTTGAGCGCTGATGCCACAGATGACGGTCATGACCATCAAAAGGGTGATGCTAAAGGAGATTTCCATAGATACAATTGTTAAAGGCTGCCCGCTTTGTTTTCAAAGTGCGATCGCGGGTAATGTGACTGCAGGCGCTATATTTGGCGCTGATACAAACTCGGTACTGCCCCAGATTTTTGCCAATAAGATTAAAAACCTTAATATTGCCTATAACTTTATCAGAAAGTTGGGTTGAAAACCCCCGTCCTTTGAGGGCGGCTTTAATTGTAAAGCTTTGTTACCGCGGCTGGCAAACTTGTGCTCGATAGCATAGCATAAAGTCGGGAAGTCGAGCCATTCGATTTGAGATTCCAGATTCCAGGTGCTCCCGATTGACCCCACAGATAAATTCGGGGGTTCTTCTGATTTGAGATTCCAGGTGTTCCCAATTGATTCCACAGATAAATCCGGGGGCTTCTACCACCTTTGACAAGCGAATTTCAAAGGTGGGAGCAGCCTCTTTTGAAAGTATACATACGCCCCAGAGCTTCAGGCTGAACGCTTTTAAACCCGATGGCTAGAATCTGGAAATCATAAATTTGGACAAATATTTGCTCGCTGCTGCCGGTTACTAATTGCCAATTTGTACCTAGCACAAATAAGGTTGGTTTGCGGTGAGGACTTGGACAGATTTTGAGATAGTAGATTGAGGCGGTCACTTTTGCTCGCACTCGGCAATCACAGCCGGAGCAATTTGTTTTTGCAGCAAATCTCAGGCTTTATTTTGTTGTGCAAAAGCGCGATCGAATTTGCCGACATCAATCGCAAATTATTGTCTTTAGGAACAGCAGTTGTTCTAAACTTTTGAGTGCGTCCTTCTCAAACAGAGGTAGAAACTTGACTTTGCAGCCAAATTAAGGCAGTATCTTGACTAGCGCCAGCTTGATAACGATCGGTCGCTAATTGTTTTTTTGCAGGGGAGATTGTGCAAGTGAACTTCGATCGCATAAAACCGGGTCCCGGTCAAGAGTCTGTTTGGGATTACCCGCGTCCGCCTCGCTTGGAGCAATCGACAAAACACGTACAGATTGTTTTTAATGAAGTGACGATCGCCGACACTCGACGAGCTCAGCGGGTACTAGAGACAAGTCATCCACCTTACTACTATATCTCTCCTGAAGACATTCAAATGCAATATTTGCACAAAACTTCACAGGGTTCGTGGTGCGAGTGGAAGGGACAAGCAGGTTATTACACTGTGACGGTGGGAGAAAAGGAAGTAGCGAATGCCGCTTGGTTTTATCCGAATCCCGCAGCGACCTTTGAGACTATTAAAGATTATGTGGCTTTTTATCCGAAGCTGATGGATGCTTGTTATGTGGATGGGGAATTAGTGCAAGCTCAAGAAGGAAGTTTTTACGGCGGTTGGATTACCAAAGATATTGTCGGCCCGTTTAAGGGAGGAATCGGAACTTGGGGCTGGTGATGGAATTAGTTTTGAGTTTGGGTTGGGAGGAGGACTAATGCAGAAATCTGGTTTTTACTGAGATATTGCACCATTGGTGCGGAACCTGTACGGGCGGGTTCACCAATAGTTTGAAAGCTTGCAGATAGGTTAAATAAACCCGCATTCATCCGCGAAAAATCCCTGATGGATATTGGTGCAATATCTCGCTCAGTTTTTACGCAAAACCTGGTTGCAGCTTTAAATTTAAATGTTATACAATTACACAAACAGGGATTGATGAAAAAACTCACTTCTGAGATTGACGCATAACTTTTTATTGTAATTCACAATACAACCAGTTATAGTATCCTAAGCTAATCTCAGAAAATAGCTGACACTAGGTCGGTTGCGGCTTTGTTGTTCATTTTGGGTATGCGCTGTGTTTGCTAAATTTATCGCACCATCTATAGAACCTGAAAAACTGCCTAAAACTTTATCTTTAGAGTCTACTCTTAAAGAGCTTGCTGTATTTGATGTTCAGGTTGAATCTTCATGTCTGGCGAAAGATGTAGCTCGGTTGTTTCAGGCTCACCCGCTGCTTCCGGGAGTCATCTTGACTGCAAGCGGTGCATTTTTAGGGATGATATCGCGCCGGCGATTTATGGAACGCATGAGCCGCCCTTACGGAGTAGATATATTTGCTGGCAGACCAATTCAGGCTTTGTATCAAATAGCTCAAACCGATATTTTGATTTTACCGGGAGTAGCCTTAATTGTTATGGCAGCTCAGCGAGCAGTGCAGCGACAGCCAGAACAGCTTTACGAGCCGATTGTCGTGCAGTTAGAAGGTCAAGTTCACCGACTGTTGGACGTACATCAAGTGTTAGTAGCTTTATCTCAAATCCACCAACAAGCTACTTGGTATATTAGCGAACTTTATTACAATTTATCAGTGACGCAATCCGAGTTGGAAGCAGCAAATTCTCAATTAACCGCAGCTAATTTAGAATTGTACCGCCTCGCTCATTCAGACGGTTTAACTCAGGTGGCCAACCGACGATGTTTTAATGAATACTTAGAGAAAGAATGGCAAAGATTGGGAGAAGAAACAGCAGAAATATCTTTGATTTTATGCGATATTGACTTTTTCAAGAAATACAACGATACATACGGACATCAGGCGGGAGACGCTTGTTTGCAACAGGTAGCCAAAACTATTGTTGAGGCGGTAAAATTATCAGCCGGGGAAGTTTTGGGGGAGGCGCTGGTGGCCCGCTGGGGAGGTGAAGAATTTGCGGTGATTTTGCCTCAAACTTCATCCGAGATTGCTGTCGCGATTGCAGAGCAAATTCGAGTCAGGGTGAAAAAACTTGAAATTGAAAATATTAAATCGCCAAAGTCTGCTTGTGTTACACTGAGTTTGGGGGTAGCGAGTACGGTGCCTCAACTGGAAATTTCCAAAAAAGATTTGATTGAAGCTGCCGATCGGTCGCTTTATGAAGCTAAAGACGGAGGGCGCGATCGAGTAATTTTAGGTAATATCAAGCTGGAATTAGCAGACGAGCCGAAAAATTTGGTGAGAAATGTTGACGGGATATGAGAGAATTGAGAACCGAGCCGGAAAGATTGAGTTCGATCGGGCGATCGCAACTTTACATCCAAGCACGCTCGGCCGTCCAGTGCCTGTCTGAAGATTCATAAATCCTCACACCTTCCAATCCTGCTGTTTCGATCGTTGTCTGTATTTCAGCCAGAGTAAAAGCCGCGTGCAGCGAATCGCTGAACAACTGTTTTTGATGCGAGTTGCAATCTCCCGCATACATCTCAACTAAATTATCCCTGATTGCTTCATCTTGGGGTCTGAACAAATCCCGCAAAAATATTGCTCCGTTCGGTTTTAAGACTCGCCTCACTTCGCGCAAAAACGGCAGAGGATCTGGCAAATGGTGGATAATGCTGTTAGAAATCACCATATCAAAATAACTGTCTGGATACGGCATCGCTTTAGCATCAACTAATTCTAGATTAATTTGCGATCGCACATTCGCCTCAGACACATTCTCCAGTCCTAATTGCAGCATATTTGCCGACATATCGATGCAAGTCAACTCCCAAGCAGGGCGGATTC
>NZ_JBARVX010000127.1:0-4955 GCF_049646505.1 Microcoleus sp. | reverse complement strand
CGAAACTGTGAAATAGGTTAACCCCGCGAGTTGCGCCGCCGGTAATTCTATCTGAGGGTAAGTTGTTGACAGTATCGGGGACAGTGCGCGAACTTTCAGGGCCCAAGCTGCTGTCGGGGACGATTTGGCCGATCGCGCGATCGGGAAAAAGGCACAAGCAAAAACTCAAAAGTAACAGGTAACTCGCTCCTGCTATATAATATTTTTCTCGGTCTTTGCGTTCGTTAATTTTAGATAATTTCCTGAATTCGAGATTTTGGAGAACCACAATTAACCTTTTGTTAGCTGACAACTATAGCCTTTCTCAGAAAGATGAGGTACTATCCGGGATAGGGCATAGGGCATAGGGCCTTGGGCTATCCTCACCACGCGATCGAACCGCTATAGACCAATTTGAAAGCATTTGCTATTTTGGACTCATCGCGGCTGACAAACCGACAGGGGATGGGGAGTGCGCTGTGGAAAATCACCCGCAGCTTCCGCAGCCACCAGCGTAACTTCCCCTTTCTCATTCACCACCCAACCGCGAGCGGCAACAACTTCCTGAGCTTTTTTTTCCGCTTCTTCCCGCATTCCTTCTTCCCTCGAACCTCGAACCTCCCCCCTTGGGGGGGGCAGGGGGGGGTTCTTCTTCCTTCTTCCTTCTGCTTCCACCCACGGAAACGGTGCAGGTTCGCTGCTGAGGGCATCGTTAGGACTCGGTGGCACTCCCCCTTTCCCAGTGACGGTAAACTCGTTCTCGCCTCCTTCGAGACAGGGATTTGCAGCAATTAACGCCGCCCGATCGACCAAATTTTGCGGCAGTTCCACTAAACCTTGAGCCGGATTCACCCCAGAAGAACTAAAAGTAACAGTACCTTGCAAAGCCGGGCCCCCGCTTTGGGAAATCGCGGCGATGTCGCTGCTCCCAAGCAGAGAAGTAGGAGTTACTTGCAAATCTGCAAATTCAGCATCTGTTAATTCCAAATTTCCTTGCACTTGTTCGCGGCTAACGGCGCTAAAGCCGAAAACATTGGGGACATTAATCTTAACCCGACCTCCCCCGGCCGATCGCGCATTAGCAGTAATATCGCTATTTTCCTTGGGTAAAGCAGCCAAAGTATCGCTGTTGATGTTGATGTTTCCACCCTCAGAAGTACCTGCATCTGTTGTAATTCTGCTCCCGCGCCGCAACTGGATATTTCGCGCTTGCAGGTTAATATTTGCCCCGACACCGGATACAGTCGTGCCGTCTATACTGGCTTTGTTGTCGAGGGCGATCGAATTTGCGACAACATTAATATTACCACTGCGTCCCGATCCCAAACTCCCGACAACGATCGTCGCCCCATCCCCTAGAGTCAAGCTTGGGGTAGTAATGCTGATGTTTCCCGCCGCGCCCGTGGGGGGAGCAAGCCGAAATAAAGTCTGAAACAAAGTATCTCCAGAAGCGGTTCCTATACCGGAATCAGACAAATTATCTGTGGTTCCAATCAGTTTTACCGATTCCGAAGCATTGACAATGATATTTCCGCCATTACCCGCACCTAGAGTAGATGCTCCTATTGCCGCTGCACCTTCCACAGTCAATCGCCTAGTATTAATCCTCAAATCTCCAGAACTACCACCCGCAACAGTTCCGGTAACTAATTGACTGCGAGCAATACGAGCTGCAGATAAGCTGTCACTTTGGCGGCTACCGGTTAGTGTCACAGAGTCTGCAGCATTTATGGTAATGTTTCCACCCCTACCGACAGCAGGAATCACACCATTTATAGATGTAACTCCGCTGGTAGAACTGATCGAAGTTCCCCCTTCGATCAGTAAAGAGCGTGTATTAATTTCTATATTTCCCGCGTTTCCCCTACCGCCAATACTGTTAGTAATAATACCAGTACCGAAGGAACTATCTAATCGGTATTCTGTGAGCAGTACCGAGTCAGAAGCTCTCACAATTAAGTTTCCACCATTACCTGCACCCACAGTTGCGCTTGATATAACTGACCCATTACGCACAGTTAGCTTTGCGGTATCAACTGTTAAATTGCCTCCCCTACCTCGATCGATCGCGGTGGTGAGCAGCCCAGATTCGCTGACTTCGACAGATTCAGCAGCTTTAATTGCCACATTCCCCCCTGCTCCTGCACCGTAACTCGGGTTGAGGATTAACGCGCCTTCTCGGAGCATTAGTTGCTTAGTATCAACTGTAATATTCCCCGCCGCACCAGGGCCCACTGTCCCGACAGCTATGCCGCTTTGCCTGGTTGAAAAGCTAGCAGTTCCTGTTGTGCCGGCATCGAGAACATTGCGCCGAAAGTTATCAAATCCTATTCCTGTAATTTCTACAGCATCTGTCGCGCGGATGCTGACATTTCCTCCGGCTCCCGTCCCGGTAGTACCAGTTGAAATAAAGGCTTGGTCTAATATTCTTAACTGTGCTGCATCAACTGTAATATCGCGGCCGTTGATACTTCCCAATGTATCGGAAACTAGGGAAGCCCGATCGCGCAAAATCACATTTGAGCCCCGGAGCGCGATCGAGCCACCAGCAGGCCCGCTCGCCGTCACCGCCGATAAACCTGATAATTCAATGTTGCCAAATTTGGCAAAATTTGTATAATCTAAACCTAAGCCTATCGGTGTGATATTGAAGCTTACCAAACCCGGACTGGCGACGCTCCCTAATTGAATGTTGCCGCTAAAAGCGCTGGCAAAACCATTGTTAAAGATTAAATTTCCTCCTACCATTGCTAAGGTTTGACCGGGAGCAACTGCTAAACCGACAGGTATTTCTGTACCTTCAATTTTTTGAGTAACTCTCGAAGCATTGACAATTGCACCGGGATTGTCTCGAAAGCTTAAACCCACAGGAATATTAATCGCTAACAAAGGTACTGCGTTGGGATTAGCAGCGCTAAATTCAAAACCGTTATTAAACACCACGCCTGCAGCAGAAGAAGCCAGAAACGAACCGCGCAAATCTAACCGCGCATTGGGCCCGAATACAATCCCTTTCGGGTTAATTAAAAACAAATTAGCATTGCCTAAAACTCCCAGAGTTCCTAAAATATTTGAGGATTTGCCGCCTGTAACGCGGGTAAAAATATTAGCAATTCCGCTGGGATTGGCAAAATAAGCTCCCCGCCCTTCTTTGATGTTGAATTCGCCGAAACTGTGAAAGAGATTAGTGCCGCGAGTTGCGCCGCCAGTGATTCTATCTGATGGCAAGTTATTAATTGTATCGGAAACTGCGCGCGAACTTTCCGGGCCCAAAGTGCCGTCGGGGACGATTTTGGCGAAGGTTTTCGAGGGAAATAGCAACACCAAGGCAAACAGTAGAAAGTAACTTACGGGCCGGCAAGATGCCCAACCCCTACTCCCCACAAGAAAATCTAGTATTTGTGGAACAGGCATCTTGCCTGTTCTTGAGAATGGTGCAAATAGTAACGAGTAATGCAAGGAAGGCATAAAAAAACTCTTTCCAGGATAAAGTTTAGCAGTGTAAGCCGAGCTCGTTTCTCTAAAGGTTTTGAATTTGGCTGCTGAGTACAAGTTGCTCTACAGTGATTTCCAGTTCGGGAAAAGTTTTAGAGATAATGCGCTCATTACCTGTAAAACTTTGAACTAAATAGCGGCTATTTTCCAAAGAGTAAACAAAAACTGTGGGAATTTTGGGATTACCCAAATAAGCCCTAGAAGCGAGGGCTAAATAGTCCACAATCCAATACTCACAAATGCCTAGCCGTTGATACTCATCTAACTTATCAACATAGTCGTCTTCCCAGTTAGTTGAAGTAACTTCTACTGCTAATTGGATAGGTTCGATCAGGGCTCCGTAGCCGCGGACATTGCTATTCCATACTGATGCCTTGACTGCGCCGACATCAGGATTTCTGCCTTGCTCTTGTCCAGAAGCTGTTACAGTTCTGAAAACTATATCTTTGTCAACAATATAGTCAAGTCCCAAGCGCCTGATTTCATCGTTAAAGCCAAATACTAGAAATCTTGCCACATTTTTATGAGCTCTGGTTGCTTCCACTTTGACAATCTCTCCATTTACAAGTTCGTAGATGCCAGATCCGTCTGGGTACTTTTCGAGAAACTCTGCAAATGTTAGTTTAGTTTTTGTCTGAACCATAAGACAAGCCCTCTTGTGTTAACTAGGTTAGGATTTATATCGTTTCCGGTTCCATTATAATTATATATTTGAATCGTATCAATGCGATCGCGATCCAAGTAGCGATCGAGACCGCCACTTAATAAAATTTGACCGTCAGCGCTAAAATGTGAGAAATTTATCAAAGGTTTTGAATGTAATATCGTTGACCGTTGCACGATCGTGATTTAACCACAGAGAACGCAGAGAACACAGAGGGAGATAAGAGAGATGAAGAATTTTGATGCTACCGGATTTGATCTAACTCAGAGGAGGAAGAGTCATGAGTTTGAATGAGTTACCGGGAGCAGAGCTAATTCTACCTGGTCATGGAGAACGCAATCGTTCATACTAGATGGTAGACACCTTCAATCTTAGGAGCCGTCTATGTTGCTAGAAGAAGTCAAGGAGCAGGTCTTCAAACTGCCACGCCCGCGATCGCCTTGCGTTAGTGAGCGCCATCATTGAGTCCTTGCAAGATCAGCCAGTTACCAGAGTCGATCGTTCTGGCGCGATTCAGCGGATGCGAGGCTTGCTAAAGACAGACCAACCCGCACCTACAGATGAGGAAGTGGCTGCAATGTTGGAAGCGCGACGAGTGGATTTGCTACTATTGGGATCTTGAATTTGAAGATGCTTATGACACTGACAATCGTAGCTGAACCGGCTCCTTTAAATGCAAATGAAGATGGTTTGACATCTCCCCATTCCTAAAGGCGAGGGGATTCATAAGACCACAATTTAAGTCTTACAGGTGCTGACAAGTCACCTCTACCAACTCCACTTAGATCCAATCCAAGCATTGTTGCTACTTTACGGC
>NZ_JBARVX010000126.1:0-5333 GCF_049646505.1 Microcoleus sp. | reverse complement strand
ATGCCGAATTGCACGGGTATATCGACTATAAGGCTAATCTAAATGGTTCGTTAGCAACGAAAGTTCCGGCTCATTACACGTCGAAAAGTTGCTCTAAATGCGGGCATACTTCGGATGCTAATAGACCAAACAAAGGACTATTGTTTCGATGCGAATGTTGCGGACATGAGCTTCACGCTGATTTGATTGGTGCGCGAAATATTGCAATGAGAGCGTTGCTTGTTCGGCAAGACTGGACGAGTACGGGGAGTTTGTCAGCATCCCCTGATGTGTCGGGCCGTGAAACTAAAGCTGAGATTCTCTCTAGATTCTCAGAATTGCGGTGGAGTCCAGATGCAAGCCCACACCTCCGGCGGTACTCCGCTTGGTGATGGGTAGTTGACAAAGATATTCCTCAACAAACTAGATGTGAGGTTGATTGCTCCGAGGAATAAAATAGAAAAATGGTAACTTTCACAAAACATTTGCCTGCAAATCCCGATGCTGTTGTCAGCTTTATTTTACCGATGACAGCCGAAGAGCGCACTCGCAGCCGCCACCGATTCCAGACGGAAACGGGGGAAAATCTGCAACTGAGTTTGCCCAGAGGTACGGTACTGCGCGATCGAGATTTATTGCAATCGGAAGACGGTAGCAGTTTGGTACTGGTAAGTGCCAAACCCGAACCGGTAATCACAGCGCGGGCATCGACTAAGCTGCTACTGCTGCGGGCGGCTTATCATTTAGGAAACCGTCACGTAGCTTTAGAAGTTGCCGATAATTATTTAAGGCTTTCTCCCGACTCTGTTTTGCAGGGAATGCTGGAAAAAATGGGTTTGGAAGTTATAGAGGAAATTGTACCGTTTCAGCCGGAAACGGGCGCTTACGGCCACAGCCATTAGGTATTGGGGAATGGGGAATGGGCCAAACAGGGCATCGGGCATCGGGCATCGGGCATTGCAAACAACAAATAACAAACAACAAATAACAAACAACAAATAACAAACAACAAACAACAAACAACAAACAACAAATAACAAATAACAAATAACAAATAACAAATAACAAATAACAGTGAACAATCAACTTTTATATTTGTTGCAGTTAGCTTTTGCACCCGTGGGAGCTTATAGTTATTCTGAGGGAATTGAAAGTCTGGTAGCAGCGGGTGCGATCGACAGCGAGATTAGTTTGAGGAATTGGTTGGAAAATTCGCTGCAATTCGGGGCGGTGCGAGTAGAAGCTGCTGTGGCGGTACGGGCTTTGAGGGCGGCAAAAATTGGGGATTTGAGGGCTTTGAGTTACTGGAATGCTTGGGCGACTGCTGCTAAGGAAAGTGAAGAGTTACGCTTGCAAAGTTGGCAAATGGGGCGGACTTTGGTGAGGTTGCTGCTGGATTTGCGTGAAGCGAAGCTATCCTGCAGGGAATCGCCAGTACCTTCTGGGTTAACCACAAGTGTAAAAGATTTGGTGGAAGTTGGCGGCAATCCGTGCAATTTTGCGATCGGCTTTGGGATAGCGGCGGCCAACTGGCAGATTGAAGAGGAAGCGGCCGTGGTAGGATATTTGTACAGTTGGGCTGCAAATTTGGCGAGTGCGGGCGTGAAACTGATTCCTTTGGGTCAAACTGCAGGCCAGCAGTTGCTGTTAGATTTGCATTCTCAAATTAACTCTACGGCGCAAAAAGTTTTACAATTAGAAGATGACGATCTTGCTAGTTGTAGTTGGGGATTGGGACTGGCTAGCATGGCCCATGAAACTCAGTACACTCGATTGTTTCGCAGTTGAACATTGGAAGTCATTAGTCATTAGTCATTAGTCATCAGTCATCAGTCATCAGTCATCAGTCATTAGTCATTAGTCATTAGTCATTAGTCATTAGTCATTAGTCATTAGTCATTTGTTATTGGTAACAACTGGCAACTGGCAACTGACAACTGGCAACTGACAACTGGCAACTGCTTTCCGTACAACGTCATCAGGAAGAGGGAAGTTCGGCAACGAGCAATGTACGGGATGTAACGGATGTAACGGATGTAAGTCCGTCGGAAGAAGTCCGAGGGAAGAATGTTTGAACTTTCCACTTCCCATCCCCGATGTCCTGTTTGCCCGATGCCCTGTTTGGCCGATGCCCTGTTTGGCCAATTACCAAAATAATTATGAGTGCTTTTCGTGTAGGAATTGCTGGCCCGGTTGGTTCGGGAAAAACTGCTTTGCTTGATGCTTTGTGCAAGGCGCTGCGACAGCAGTACCAGATTGCTGTGGTTACTAATGATATTTATACTCAGGAAGATGCACAGTTTTTGGTTCGGAGTCAAGCTTTGGAGAGCGATCGAATTTTGGGCGTAGAAACCGGCGGCTGTCCCCACACAGCCATCCGCGAAGATGCTTCGATCAATTTGGTAGCTATAGAAGAGTTAGAACACAAATTCACTGATTTAGATTTAGTCTTTGTCGAAAGCGGCGGCGACAATTTGGCGGCAACTTTTAGCCCGGAGTTGGTAGATTTGACAATTTATGTAATCGATGTGGCTGCGGGGGACAAAATTCCGCGCAAGGGCGGGCCGGGAATTACTAAATCGGATTTATTAGTGATTAATAAGATAGACCTCGCGCCTTTTGTGGGTGCAGATTTGACGGTGATGGAACGGGATGCTAAAAAGATGCGCGGGGAGAAACCTTTTGTTTTTACTAACCTGAAGACAAAAGAAGGATTAGAATCAGTAGTTAACTTCATCCACTCCCATATCGTGTAAAACATCAGTCTTCATCTGCGTTCATCTGCGTTCATCTGCCTTCATCTGCGGTTAAAATTCCTAAAAAATATCACCGCACCACCAATTCCCTGACCAAATTTGCCAAACGTTCCGCACTGTCTCTCACGGCTAGTTCAGAAGCAGCTTGAGACATTTTGGCCAAATATTCGGAATCTTTTAACAGATACAGCACTTTGCTTTGCAATACTTCTGCTGTGAGTTCGCTTTGACGGAATACTGTGGCGGCTCCTGATGCGGCAAATACTTCGGCATTAAATCTTTGGTGGTCGTCAGCGGCGTGAGGATAAGGAATTAAAATAGAAGGTACTCCGGTAACAGCTAATTCTGTCAGAGCACTTGCGCCCGATCGACTAATTGCTAAATTTGCTCGCTGCAACAAACTCGCCACATTGTCGTAAAATGGCATTGACAAATATTGCTCGTGTTTCAAACTCTCAGCATCCGGGTCATTATTTCCGGTGAGGTGAATTATCCAAGCACCAGCCTCAAACCAAGCCGGAGCACATTCGCGCACTAACTGATTGACTGCGACAGCACCTTGAGAACCGCCCATGACTAAAATTACAGGTACGCTGTCAGGAATTGATAACTTTAGAGGTTGCGGCGCGAGGAATTGCGATCGCACCGGTGTACCCGCAACCACGGTTTTCGCGCGGGGTAAATGTTTGGCTGCTGCTGCAAATCCGATCGCCACAGCACTGCAAAAAGGACTAAACCACCGCGTCACCTTCCCTGGAAAAACATTAGATTCGTGGAGAATCACCGGCAAACCCAAAGAGCGCGCAGCCAGAATTGCCGGTGCTGCGATGTAACCGCCGGTAGTAAACACTCCCTGAAAATTTCCTGCTTTGAGCAACTTCCGCACCTGAAGGATCGAGCCGAGCAGTCCGCCCAAAATGCGCGCTGTACCGAGTCCTAATCGGTGCTGGAAGCCTTCGACGGCGATCGTGTGGAGGGGGTAAAGGGATGAAACTAACTGCGTTTCCATGCGGTCTGGGACTCCCAGCCATTCGATCTGACAGTCGTGCAATTCGGCAGCGGTGGCGATCGCTGGAAATAAATGTCCTCCGGTACCGCTAGCTGCAACCAACAACCGCAGGGGGGTTTTTGTCAAGGTATTTGTCTCTTTTACAAGTTCCACAGGTAGAGTGATTTTAGATTAGAGCTTTTAGATTATTATGCTTATAATTCCGGCAGTTTCAGCCAATTTTCAATCAGGCATCTAAAATTAGATTGTGCCGTGTCCCTCCTTCCGCTGTCAGTTTTCGTTGCAGGCGAACAATTGCCCGTGGCGCGACCCCTGACAAATAACCAAAGTATCATCTAATGCGTAATTTGTTGAATTTAGTGCCAAGTGTATCTCAGTATTTTTGCAGCCGTCGGGACGAAAAAGCCGATCCTCTTCGTTGGCGCAGCCCCCGTAGGGGCGGGCTGCGCCAACGCCCGATCGTTTTTGGCTTTAACTGCGGGCTGTCGATCGCTCAAATGTTGTTGTGCTTAACAGCGGTAAGTGCTGGCGTGCTGCATCCGACTGCTGTAGCGGCGATGGGGGCTACTTCCGGGGCGATCGTCCAAACCCCAGCCAATGCGCCCGCCCCCCTCACCAAACTGCTAACAGAAATTGACGCAGCAGCCAACCGGCGCGATCTCAAAGCAGTCATGGCATTTTACAGCCAGAATTTCACTCATTCTGACGGCTTAAACAGCCGCGTCATGGCAAAAGCCCTCACCCAACTCTGGGAGCGATATCCGACTTTAAATTACCGCACCGAACTCAAATCTTGGAAAAACGAAGGTAGCGCAATTGTCGCTGAAACTGTAACAACAATTACCGGCACTCAGAAAAAGGATGGGATAGACTTAAATCTCAAAGCAACCATCCGTTCTCAGCAGCATTTTGAAGGTGAAAAAATAGTTAAGCAAGAGATTTTAGCAGAACAAACTCAGCTTACTTCTGGTAAAAATCCTCCCACAGTGCAAGTGAATTTGCCAGAGCAAGTAAAGGTAGGGGAAGAGTACCATTTTGATGCCATTGTTCGAGAGCCGATCGGCGATGATATTTTAATAGGAACTGTTTTGGAGGAACCGATTACCGAAAAAACATTTTTTAACCCGTCGGAAGTCGAGCTGGAGTTGCTGAATTCAGGAGGCCTTTTTAAAGTAGGTACAGCTCCCGCTACGCCGGAAAATCGCTGGATTTCAGCAGTGTTGATGCGGCAAGGCGGAATTGCAACCGTTAGCGTGCGGTTGCGGGTTGTCAAGTAATAAAAATAGGTGTTATGGGAATTGTTGAGTGTTGAGTGTTGAGTGTTGACTGTTGGCTGTTGGCTGTTGGCTGTTGGCTGTGAATATTAATGTTATTAGTTATTAGTAGCCCCAAGCGAGTAACTAAGCTGTCACGCATTTAAATTGTATGTTCAGGGCGGGCGGGACACCCCACAAGATTTAGATGTTTTTTGACATTCAATTTAACTGCCGCAACAGCTTAATAACAAATAACAAATAACAAATAACAAATAACAAATAACAAATAACAAATAACAAATAACAAATAACAAATAACAAATAACAAATAAC
>NZ_JBARVX010000125.1:0-16365 GCF_049646505.1 Microcoleus sp. | reverse complement strand
CATCGTTAGATTGTTTTACCTTAGTCCACAAAGTCTTATAGGTTCCAGAAACTTGTCTGGGTACGTTGCAAGCCATTTGGGCTCCAAGTCCAAAGTTCACTCGCAATTCGTTGTAGACCGCTTTTTGTAGCTTACCGCCATTGCTGGTTTTGCCTGCGTCAAAAGCGACTTGTGAAGTGTAATTCAAAGCATCTCGGTAGGCTAAAGTAGTCTGAGTCACCAAAGCTTTTTGCTCGGCAGTCAGGTTGAGTTTTAGCTTGGCGGTGATTACTTGGGACATTATTTTCACAAACTCTGGTGTTATTGTATAGCCTTTCTCAGAAAGATGAGGTACTGTCGGCCAAATAGGGCATCGGCCAAATAGGGCATCGGACATCGGGCCTAAAAGCATACCTCACCTTTGTGAGAACCGCTATATCTCGTGAAATCTAATATTGCAACAAGAGTCGAAGATTTGCTCGGCAGTCAGGCCTGGCGCGCATTCCTCCGGGCACTCAAGGTCGTACAGTTAGAGGGCCCGACTCCTGCTGTCTAGTTGATATTCTAGCCAACCGTTCCTCTACTGCATTCTTAGACGTGCAGCCGTCGCCTTAAGTTCGGCTTGCTGAATTTTGAGTCTGCTTGCAGTCGAGGAGTGGGGGCTAGGGGTTTATTTGCCCGGAGCACCGAAGGCGAAAGCTTTAATGGGTGCTTTCCCCGGTCGCTTGCTTGTAGAATAGGCGAGCCGAGAGATCGCTCCAACAAAAAAAGCTTTTTACTTGCGCTGCGGATGCTGCTTATTTACGATCGGCTGCGATGCACTTTTCGACTAAGGGCATTACTTGCTCGACATCTTGCCAACCCAGAATTTCTGTGACTTTTTTCTCCAAATTTTTGTAGGTCTTAAAAAATTCGGCTATTTCGTCCAAGCGGTGGGGGGCTACGTCTTTGAGGGACTTATAGTGAGCGTACCGGGGGTCTTTGTCGGGAACGCACAGCAGTTTTTCGTCTCTGTCGCCGCCATCGATCATTTCTAGCATTCCGATCGGACGGGCTGCGATAATGCACCCTGGAAATGTGGGCTCATCCATCATCACCATGCCGTCGAGGGGGTCGCCATCGTCGGCTAAGGTGTTGGGTATGAAGCCGTAGTCGCAGGGATACTGGACTGAGGAAGAGAGCACTCGATCGAGAGCAAAGGCTTGCAACTCTTTATCAAATTCGTACTTGTTTTTGCTACCGGCTGTGATTTCGATCAGGACGTTGAGCAGTCCTGGTTTTGGCTGTGCCGGAATTAGCGATAGATCCACAATAATATCTCCAAGTTAACAGACGATCGGGGATGACGGCTATTTGCACTCATCCCTTTGATAGCATTTTACGGGCGATCGGGAGCGATGCTGCACCAGATTGATAGAATGTGGCCGGAGGGCGATCGGCCCGAGGGCAATTTGAGGATGATGCTTGTGGAGTGTCACGCCTGCGGGGAAAATACACCGGAGGGGGGGACACCCATCCCAGAGTTTGAGAGAGGAATGGTTTGTTTGGGCGAGGGAGAGATTAATATCACCATTCATCTATTTTGTCTGTCGAAGTTCTTTTAATTTTCACTCCCAACCACTGGCTAAGTTCTGTTGCTAACCATTCGATTTCTGATTCACTTAGTCCATGTAGTCGATTACCATGTAGTCGATATTTTTGGTCGCCGGCTTGAACAATCACTTCAAAAGCTTTGGATGATCTATCTTGGCTTTTGACCGTAGTCCTAAATTCCAACTGGCAAATGTCCTGTCTGGGGGCTGGCTTGGAATGATTCCATCTCAACCCCAGCAGATGGCTGCCATAGGATATTTTCTGCCGATCTATTCTAAGACGCAATTCTCGAAATAGTGCAAAAAGAAACACTACTCCTACCACACATACGTAAGTTCCTGATATTTTTATTATAAGAAATTTGACAGTTATCGCTAACTTATATATCCAAGAATTCATCGGTATACTCGCTAGAGTTGAGATATTCCTTGCATATAGCGTCGGTGGCGCCAGCAGGGCAATTAAACCCAAACTGATTCCTTGTGGGGGAATTACAATTTCTATAAAGTCCGAATTTTTTATGAGTTTAATATCGCTGCCTGGTGGCTGCACTGCCCTAGGAATTTTGTCGATCTGGCGGGGATTTTTGAGCAACCGCAATGATTCTCCAGCAGAAGATAACCGTTTGTTTAAACTAGGTTCGGTCATCCACTGCAGCCAATCAATTAAATTAGAATTGATATGCGTTACCCGATCGGCAAATTGAATTCTCAAATCCTGCTGTGGCAGTTCCGTGGGATGCAAACCCGTTACCAAATAAATTAAAGTTGCGCCTAAACCGTAGAGGTCAGAAGCCGGAACCGAGCGCCCGCCAAATTGTTCCGGCGCCATATATCCGTAAGTTCCTACTACTGTAATTGTGCCGCCAAATTTTGCAGCTTGGTTCTGCACCGAACCGAAATCAACTAAATAAACTTGTCCGACCGAGTGACCGGATCTGCTGTGCAGTAAAATATTGCTGGGTTTAATATCGCGGTGAATAACAGGCGGATTTTGCTCGTGCAAATAACTCAAAATTTCTAACAGCGCTTTAGCTAACTCTTTCACGTCGCTTTCGCTAAAAGTACGTCCCGACCGCAAATGCTCTTCCAAAGTTTTCCCTTCTACATAAGTCTGTACCAGGGCAAATCCTTTGCTGTCAGGTTCGTCAATTTCCAGGTAGTCGAGGTAACGAGGAATTGCTGGGTGATCGAGTGCTTTTAAAGTTTCCGCTTCTCGTTCAAATAGCTTGAGGTCTTGCCATTCAAAATCGCTGCCGAGGAATAGCTGTTTGATGACAACTAATTTTTGAGTTTGCAAATCACGAGCTAGCAGGGTTTGACGACCAGTTTGTTTTCCCAGTTGCCGCTGCACTTGGTAGCGTTCTGCTAATATTTTGCTGGTCATATTTTTTACCTTAATTTTAACTTGAGGTTATCATCGGCATCCCGAAACCGGTTTTTTTTAGCGAGTTTGGCGGTTGCAACGAAGTATTTTCGTAAAAACCCGGTTTCGAGGAGTCGGAGTGCCTAAGTCCTATCTAAATTTTAGACTACAGTTCGCTTGCTTTTTGATACCACCGGGCAATAGACTTGCTAGTTGCACCCATTGACAGTCCTGTAATTAGCGACGGTGCAAGCACCAAGATAATATATTCACTGGAGGACATAATAGGATTACCGCCATTGTGGCTCACATAACGCTCCGCCATTCGCAGAAAGAAAGGCATGGGTGTCAAGGTGCAGAGTCCAATACTAATTGGAGTTAAAATCTGTCGGTGAAGTTTGGGATTAGTTAAGGGATAAAACCACAAGCGCGTCACAATTCCTACGATGATTCCGTTTACCAACCCCAGCCGCCAGCCGAGATAAATGCCCATGGTTCCTCCGATAATTGTCGCCACGCCCGGCGGATAAATAAAGGTGCTGTAAATTCCTATAGAAGCTCCTACAGCTAGAGTTCCTATCCAAGTGCTGCACACGATCGCATTCCAGAACAAGCTAAAGGTGTTCACAGTTTTTCCCTGTTTCAATGCTAGGGAATATTTATTGATTTGCTGTGGTTTTTCTAAAACTTCTTTGGCTATTTGGACTGAGGCGGGACGGCGCTCTAAACTCGGATTTGTCATCCACTTCAGCCAATTGGTAAAACCTGGACTCAGTTGGGTGAATTGCTCGAATTCAATCTGCAAATCTTGCTGCGGCAAATCGGCTGGATGCTGCTTGGTAATTAAGGCGATTAATGTTGCTCCCAAGCCGTACAAGTCGGATGCGGGAACTGCTCTCCCGCCAAATTGTTCGGGCGGCATATAGCCGTAGGTTCCCACAACAGTGACTGTTTTTCCCTGTTGGGTTGCTAGGGTTTGAACTGCACCAAAATCGACTAGGTAAACTTCGCCGACGCTGTTTCCCGATCGATTTTTGAGCAAGATATTGCTCGGTTTAATGTCGCGGTGAATCACCGGAGGCTGTCGCTGGTGCAGGTAGGCGAGGATGTCTAGCAATGCTGCGGCTAATTGTTTGACTTCGGTTTCGCTGAAGCTGCGCCCGTCTGAAAGATATTCTTGTAGGGATTTGGCTTCGATGTAAGTCTGAACTAAGGCGAATCCTTTGCGGCTGGGAGTGTCGATTTCAAAGGAGTCTAGATATTGGGGAATTGCGGGATGGGATAGGGATTTTAAGGTTTCGACTTCTCGCTGGAACAGTTTTAAGTCTTCCCAGTTAAAATCGCTGCTGAATGAGAGCAGTTTGACTACTACTTGCTGTTGCGTGTTTAAGTCGCGGGCGAGTAATGTTTGCCGTCCTGCTTGCTTGCCGAGTCGCCGATCGCACTTGTAACGATTTGCTAATATTTCTCCTGACAAATCGCCGATGTTTTGTCCGCTCATGTTAACCTGCCGCTGAAGCGATTAAACCTAGCTTAGCCGACAAAACTCCGATTGTCTGTGCTTGTTTGAGCGATCGATCGTGTTCGTGGGGCGGGTTTACGAGATGATTGGTTTTAGGCCCCGATTGTTGGTAAGCTGTTGCGGCATTTAAATTGAATGTCAAAAAAAATCCCCTTCTTTGCTCGTTACTTTCGCTCTGCCTGGTAATGCAGATCCGGAGGCTCTGCCTCCTTTGAGGAAGGCAACTTACAGGAGAGAGGACTGTAGGAGGTGTTTAAGTTATTAAGTTTTCGATCCTTAATGCGATCGCGCACTGCAAAAAACGCCCCTGATTTAAACTTGAATTTAACGTTTAATTTGCTTGTAAGTTGACTGCACTACATCGAGCAGGGTGAAGATTTGTTGCCATTGGGGAGCGTCGGGATTGTAGCTTTTGGCGCGCTGAATTTTTAAACTTTGGTGCAACAGATCCAGCAGCGCGTCTGGAGACTCCGAGGAACTCTCATCTTCATCTGTCGGGCCGCGGGCTGCCTTTTCTTCGATTGTTTCTTTGATAGTTTGCGCCCTATCTGCGAGGCTCAAAGCTCGGCTCGCCATGTTTTCCGGCATTTTTGGCCGTTCCGACAAAGACTCGCCCGTCAGTTCTTCGAGCAGTTGGCGAACTTGAGCCACCCAGTCGAAATCGTTTACTGAAAACGAGTCGGATTTCAACGCTTGTCCCTGCTGTCTTTGCTGAACGCTTTGCAATTTCTGGATCAGGGGAAGAGACTTTAGAGTGATGTTTTCGGGGATTCTGGGGATATCTGACAGCGAGCTGCGAGCAATCTCTAGCAATAGTTGGTAAATCTGATCTACCCACTCAATATCTCCCGGTTGCGAATTCCAATTATCCATAACTGATGCTAGTAGTTTTCTATATCTAAGACTAGAACGTTGACTTATTGATGAAAGCAAGTTGATTTTAGGATCTGCAAACGCTATTAAGACTTTCGCGCGCCCCGTCAAAAACCCGGTTGCTGAGCGGATGTTTTGTCACCTCCGGCCAAAATTTTTCTCAGAAACTGGGCAAATCTCGGCGCAAGTCCTAACTATTTTTTCAGCCCTTCTGAGGGTAGAAGTGCTTTGTTTGTTGCTGCAGGTAGCGCCGCAAGCTGGCATCTGGGTCGATCGAGGCAAGGGACTTCAAGTCCGCTTATCTAACAATCATACCTGTTGGAGCTGATTTAAAATTGCCCCAACAAGATATTGAGGTTAGTTGGTTGGAGGGCGGGGCGCACCCCCGATCGGGCAAAGGCCCCTGTCGGAACCCAAGTGATGCTGCTATTTTTCGGTGAGATTCCACACGCCGTCCCAGTTTAGTACATCTGAAAACCTGTGCTGAAATAACTTACAGCGATCGACGTGCAATTTAGCTGCCTTGTTTTTGGGGTCTACTTCCAGAACGAGGTTAAATTCGCGTTCCGCGTCTCTAAAAGCTTGCTTGGCTTTTGGTTCCAAAGCTTTCTTAAACTCGCTCAACACTTTTTTCACCCGATCGAGTCCGAGATTTTCAAATTCCTCCTCTAACATTTCTGCAACTGTTTCGGAGGCTCTACTTTTAATTTTCGCCTGCAATAGCTGCCTGATTTGTGCGGGTTTCAGTCTCTTGATTTTGGAATTTGACGGTTCTAAGATGTCTGCTTCCAACAGTTTTTTGACTTCACCCTCTTGCAAGGATTGAATCTCCTCTGCTGAAAGCGGCTTGATTTTTGCTTGGATCAGCATTTTTGCTTCGTCTTCCGAAAGATTTTTGAGTCCCTCCAATTTCAGCAGTTGGATTTCTGGCTGCAGCAGCACGATCAGTTTGTCTGCTTCGGACAGATTTTTTGGGTCGTACTCTGACAGTTTTTTCACTTGATATAACAGTTGTTTTAGTTCGTGTTCCAACTGTTGCTCGACATTGTAGGACTGTTTTTTAATCTCTCCCTCCGGCATTTGCGCGACATTATCTAAGATGTTTCTCACCTCATTCTCTGAGAGTTTTTGAGTGACTGGCGTCTTGTAATATTCGCGGGCATTGTTGTAGTGTTCTACAATTTTTTCCTGTTTTTCTGTCAGGGGTTTGCCAATGGGGGAACATCCCTCGCGGATGCCGACAAGTTCGTAAACGATTACGGGTTCGGTTTTGCCTTTGACAGTAATAAAGTCGAGTTCCCGCACGTAGACTCGATCTTGGTATTTTTTGTAGGTGTTGTCACTGATGATTAAATCGGTGCCGTACTGTTTGCTGGCACCTTCTAAGCGAGAGGCGAGGTTTACGCCGTCTCCTATGGAAGTCAATTCCATGCGTTTGCTACTGCCGATGTTGCCGCTGACAACTTGATCGGAATGTATTCCCATACCGATACTGATTGGCAACTCGCCATTAGCCACGCGAGTTTCATTGAATTCTTTCAATTTTTCCCGCATTTCGACTGCGGTTTGCATGGCGCACCAGGCATCGTGGTCTAGAGGTGCTGGAGAGCCAAAAACTGCCATCAGAGCGTCGCCGATGTATTTGTCGAGAGTACCTCCGTACTTGAATACAACATCTACCATCACTTCAAAATATTTATTCAGCATCACCACTACTTCTTCGGCTTGCAATTTTTCCGTAAGTGTGGTATAGCCGCGAATATCTGAGAACAGTACCGAAACTTCCTTGCGCTTGCCGCCCAATCCTGTATCCCCTGAAGCTAAAAGCGCTTCGGCTACTTCTGGGGTCATGTAACGGTACATCAAGTTTTTGACTTGTTTGGCGCTGCTAATATCTTCCATGACTACTAACGCGCCGTTGACCTTGTTGGGGTCGGTAGCGTCGGTCATTGAGTTGATGGAGAGATTGATACTCTGGGATTTTCCATCGCAGGATAGCAAAACTTGATCTGGATAATACTGCTGGCGATCTTTTTCGTCTTCTGGCATCAAAGACGCATCGAACCACTTAGCAAAATCGCCTTTTTCTAACTTAATTAACTCGCGCAAACATTGGCCTTCGGCTAAGGCGGCATAGCTAACACCGAGTAATTTTTTGGCACTAGGATTTGTCGCTACTATATTGCCTTTTTTATCTGTAGATATCACGCCGTTAGTCAGGGCGTGCAGCATATCTTTTTGTCTTTGTTCTTGCTGTTTGACTTCGGCAAACAGTTTGGCGTTTTGCAGCGCTACTCCTGCTTGGATGTTAAACGCCTTCATAAATTCCATATCGGTGCGATTGAAACTCGCTTTCCACTGTTCCGGTGCATGAGGCCAATCTGTCGGGTTGTAGGCCGGGAATTCTCCTTGTCGTTTTTTATTAACTAATTGGGTGACACCTATTAATTTGTGGTCGGAGTTGAATACTGGCATACACAGCATACTGCAAGTGCGGTAGCCGGATTTTTGATCTACTTCTTTGGCAGTGGCGGCGCGGGGGTCGTCGTACACGTCAAAGGGAATCAGCAGGGGTTCGCTGGATTGGGCGACGATGCCTGCAAAACCGGCGGTTCTGGGTATGCGAATTTCTCTAAGGTTGCCGGCGATCGGGATTTTTGTCCACAGTTCGTCTTTGTCTTCGTCGATCAGCCAGAGGGTGCTGCGATCGGCATTCATAAGTTCTTGAGCCTGATCCATCACCCTTTTTAGGGTATCTTCTAAGTCTAGACTGCTCTTAGAAAGAGCGTTTACGGCATTCATCAGCGCCGCGGCCGCCCGCTGTCTCTGAGTTGCTGCGTAGAAAGATTTAGAAGATTCTAGGATTAGGCGAATTGAGGGAGCAAATTCTTTAAAAACTTTTTCGTCTTCTTCTGTGAATCCTGTCCTGTCGATTTGTTCGTCTAAAGTAGGATATTTTTCGTGGTTAGGTTTGAGTTTATTAATCAGTTGAACGACTGCTACTAACTCGTTTGTTTCTTCATTAACCAGGGGCATTGCCAGCATTGTATAAGTGCGGTAGCCCGTTTTTTCATCGGTTTTTTTGGCGTTAGCCGATCGCGAGTCGTTGTAAAAATCGTAAGGAATGTTAACCACTTTTCTGTCTGTGGCTACTTCTCCAGCAATACCGACGTGGGCGGGAACTCTGATTTCTAGGTTTTTGCCATTTTCGTCTTTAGCGACGATCGCCCAGAGTTCATTTTTTTCGTCGTCCAATAAAAATATTGTACTGCGATCGGCATTGAGCAATTCCCCTGTTTTGAGGGTAATCGACTGCAACATTTCGTTGAGTATGGCATCAAATCCCTCGCTTTCAAGGATATTGTCGAGCATTCCCAAGGTTTGATTGACAACCTTAAGTTTGTCTTCTACTTCCTTAACTACTACTGTGAAACTTTGCTTGTTTAGGAGGTCGAGAATTCCGGACAGGTTTCCCTGGCTCGGAATAATTGCAGAGGGAGAGGGAGAGACAGGGGCAGAAGGAGGGGGAGGGGGAGGGGGAGGAGGAGAATAGGGTTCCTGATGGTGATTGTCATCGCCGACAACAGCGACATCTATCACGTTGTCGAGAGAAGAGTAATTGGTGGAAGATGCAGGAGGATTCATAGACCTTTACAGAAGCTTAAGTGTAAGGGTTAGTCTTTAAGCTAGGAGAGGGAACAAGTTTATTAGTGAGTAAGTCGATTTTAGATTTTAGATTTACGTGCTACAGATGAATCTGAGAGCTTAAACTCTGGTCTAAAATTTCGATCTATCCACGGTAGCCTAGCAGGGGGAAGGTATTTATTTTTGGATGGGGTCACGGGTGGCACAAGACTCAAGTATGCGTGAAACAAACTATTTCCCAGTTTACAGAAGTCTGGTCACAGGGCAAGGAAAGTTCAGTTGGCTTTGCTGGTGGACTGCGGGTGGGACGGTAAAGCGGCTGCGGCATTGCTCTACTTTTTAGAGAAGGCGAATATTGTTTAAATGATTTATTAAGTGATTTTGACATTGTGGTTGCCTGTTTTAAGTAGCTTGTTTGACCGATCGCCCGGATCGATCGCCTGCAGAAACATGAATGCTTGCAGGGCGGGGGACTGCTGAAACAGAGAAGGCATTGCGGGACTAGCGGCAACTGTGACACTAACAGTTGCTAGTGATGCGTGCCGTTCTCTATACAATTGTGGTTTTTAACTATAATTTATGTCAATTTTGCTGCTAGAAGCTTTCATTCCGGGAACAAAGTCACGCAGCTTTCAGCTTTTTTTTGTAAAATTTGCGGTTGCCATTTTTAGTGTAACCTCCGGCTCGGAAAAACTCCGCCTTTTGCACCCCCCGATCGGCTCAGGGTTGTTTCCGGTTACATCGGAATGTAGGTTTAAACGCAGAGACCGCAGAGGACACAGAAAGAGAATAGAGAGATGAATGCAGCAGGACGATGCTGCCGAATTTGAGATCGCCGGTTCAGGGTTTGGCGGACTGAATTTGGCGCAATCCGGCGGCTTCGACAAGCAGGGATTCGGCGAAGGCGATCGCCTCTGTGGCCGATCGACCGCTGGCGAGTTGGGCGAGTTCTTCGCGGCGCTGCTGGCTGTTGAGGGCGGCAACTCTGACTACAGTACGTTCGCCCGGTTCGGAGTCGGCTGCTTCGACGATATTTGGTTCTGCTGCGACCGTCATTTTGTTGACGCGAAAATGACGGTCGGCCATCGCGGCGATCAGCGGCTGGTGGGTGACGCAGAGAACTTGGTGTTTGTCGGAGAGTTGGTGGAGTTTTTTGGCGATCGCGCCGGCGACTCTCCCGGAAACTCCGGCGTCGATTTCGTCAAAAATTAGGGTTCCGGCGCTTTCGATTTGGGAAAAACAGGCTTTGATGGCGAGCAGAAAGCGGCTCATTTCTCCCCCGGAGGCGATCGCCCCTAACGGTTGTAGCGGTTCTCCCGGATTGGGGCTGAAACAAAAGGCGATTTGGTCTGCACCGGTGGCGGTTGGGCTACAAGGCGAGATTGCGACTTGAAATTGTACTTTTTCCATTGCTAAGGGCTTGAGTTCTCCGACAAGGTGTGTTTCTAGTTTGAGGGCTGCTTCGCGCCGCAGGATTGTCAGGTGGCTGCAAGCGTCTTTTAATTGGTCTAAAGCGGTGTGATATGCGAGTTCTAAGGCTTCCATTGACTCGCCTCCTTCTAAAAGTTCGTTTAGTTCGTTTTGGATGCTTTGGTAGTAGGCGATCGCTTCTGAGAGAGGCCCGTATTTTCGGCAAATTTGTTTGAGTTCGCGAATTCTGTCTTCTACTTCTTCGAGTCTTTCGGGATCTGCTTCTAGTTGTTCGCCGTAGCTGCTAATTTGCCTGCTGGCTTCTGTAGCTTGAGCTAAAGCATCGCTGACCATTTCTAGGATTGGTTGCAACTGCACATCGTAAACGGCCATGTCGCTTAAAATTACTTCGGCTTTGCTCAACAAGTCGGCGGCTGAGGCGGTGTCGCCCTCGTTTTGGTAAAGGGCTTGGTGAACTTTGTAACTTTGCTGCTGCAATTCGACAATGTGGCCGAGGCGGATTGATTCTTGTTCTAGGTGTGCGAGTTCCTCGCTGTCTTCGATGTTGGCTTCGCCGAGTTCTCGGACTTGGTACTGCAATAAATCGAGTCTTTGCAGGCGCTGCTGTTCTGACTGACGCCTGCGTTTGAGTGCTGTTTTGGCGGTGCTGGCTCCGATCCACGCTTTGGTGATTGTCGATCGAGCTTCAGTGAGTTTTTTGCCGCCGTACAAGTCTAGCCATTCTCGCTGGAGGGTTTCTTGTCCGAGGTGGACGGTTTGGCCTTGGGCGGTAATTTCGACGAGCCGATCGCGCAGTTGCTCCATTAACTGGCGGTTGACGAGAATTCCGTTCAAACGCGATCTGGTACGCAGAGCACCGCTCGTGGCGTTAATTTCCCGGCTGCAAACGGCTAAATTTCCGTCTATGGGTTCGATTTCTTGCTCGCCCAGCCATTTTGCCGAGGATGAGTCCAATTCAAAGGTAGCCTCCAATATTGCCCGCGCAGCTCCGGTGCGAATCGATCGGCGATCGACCTTCCCGCCCAAAACTGCATCGATCGCATCCAGGATAATCGATTTACCAGCACCGGTTTCCCCTGTAAATACGTTCAAACTCGGGCCAAATTCTAGCTCCAGGCAGTCAATTAAGGCAAAGTTTTCTATTCTGAGGTATAGCAACATGGGGAATTGGGAATTGGGAATTGGGAATTGGGGATTGGGGATTGGGGATTGGGAATTGGGAATTGGGAATTGGGAATTGGGAATTGGGAATTGGGAATTGGGCATCGGGCATCGGGCATCGGGCATCGGGCATCGGGCATCGGGCATCGGGCATCGGGCATCGGGGATTGGAGGCAGAGCCGGGAAGGTTATTGGTAACAAATAACAAATAACAAATAACAACTGTCAACTGTCAGGGCCCGCACTCTTGGCACCGCCCCTACCACAGGTCAACTGTCAACTGACTTCTGCTATAGTTTCAACCACCCAAATAAATCTCCTACCGTCAGCCGCAATTCTGCTGCCCAATCTGGAACGGGCAACAATTCTTCGGGTTTTGCTAAAATTTCCGGTTGCTTTCCAGGGGGATAAATTAAGATCGATTGCACCATCGGATCGATCAGCCAACCCATTTTAGTGCCGTTTTTCAAACAGTGTAAAATATTCCCAGTTACTTTAGTTTGACTCTGGCCTGGAGACAGAATTTCAATTGTCCAATCTGGGTAAGTTTCAAATACATTAGCAACATCCCCATTTTCATCAACTGGTATTCTTTCCCAAGTAAATACTGTGACATCTGGCACGATCGAGCGGCCGCCAAAAGTACACCGCAATTCAGGAAATGCTAAAGCAATTTTCTGATTTTTAACTGCGACATTGATGGCTGGGACTAATTCACCTTGAATCCGGCTATGTTTTCCTTGTGGCATAGGTTTTTGGATGATTTGACCGCTGACATATTCGCTAGCTGGTTCGGTTTCTGGCAATTTTAGAAACTCGGACAAAGTTAGTGTTTTTGTTTGTACTTGTACCATTTATTACTCCTTTTAGTCCATAAAACCTAGATGTTTCCTAGCAGCCAGAGTTACCATTCTGCCCCGACTTGTCCGCTGCAAAAAGCCGATTTGCATTAAGTACGGTTCGTATACATCCTCAATGGTTTGAGTGTCTTCTCCTGTAGAAGCTGCAATCGTTTCTAAACCCACCGGGCCGCCGTTAAAGTTTTCGATCATTGCTGTCAGAAGACACCTATCTGTCCAATCCAAACCCTGCGGATCGACGTTGAACAATTCTAGGGCTGCGGATGCAACTTCGGCATTAATTGGCTTTAAGTTTTTGACTTCGCTGTAGTCTCTAACTCGGCGCAGCAAGCGGTTAGCGATGCGGGGCGTTCCGCGAGCTCGGCGGGCAATTTCTTCGGCTCCTTCTGGGGTGATTTTAGTGTCGAGAACTTGGGCGCTTCTTTGGACAATTAAACTTAGTTCGTCTATTTCGTAGTAGCGCAATCTTTGGATTAAGCCGAAGCGATCGCGCAAGGGAGATGTCAGCGAGCCGACTTTGGTGGTGGCTCCTACTAAGGTAAAGGGTTTTAGGGGAATGCTGCGGATTTTGGCGCTTTTTCCTTGACCGATCGTAATATCTAAACGGCAGTCTTCCATTGCCGGATAGAGGATTTCTTCGCTAACTTTAGATAAGCGGTGAATTTCGTCGATAAACAGCACGTCGCCTGCTTTGAGGTTGACGAGCAATCCGACAATATCTCGCGGTTTTTCTAGGGCTGGGGCGGTGGTGATTTTGCACTCAACTTCCATTTCTGCTGCTAGAATTAGCGACATTGTAGTTTTGCCCAACCCGGGCGGCCCGTACAGTAACAGGTGATCCATCGGTTCGCCGCGGGATTTTGCCGCTGCAATGGCGATCGCCAAAACTTCTCTCAAGTCTTTTTGCCCGATGTATTCAGCTAACCGCTGGGGGCGGATTTTGTCGTCTTGTTTGCTGTTGATTTCGTCTGGCAGTTCTTGCGCTTCTACCAGCGATTCCGCTTTGGGTTTGGCGGCTTTTTTGCGGGGGGCTGGGGCTATGTCTTCGGGTAGATTTGGGTCGGGGGGCTGTTGTTTGGAGGAAATTATAGCCATATTTATTTGCGATCGCGCAGCGGGAATTGTTTACAATTAATAGCAGAATCTTTAGAATTTTTGAGTGGGTTATGAGTATTCCATCTTCTTTATTAGCGTCGGAAAGTATAACTTTTGAGGAGGCGATCGCGCTGACTCAATCTTTACTGTCGCTGATCGAGAGCGATCGACTTTTAGAGACCGAGATCGAGCAAGCTGTTAAATCTCTGGTGAAAACTGCCAACGGTGCTAGGGGTTTTTTTGTCACCTATCTGACGGACGACCGACAGGTGGCAGACCGGCCGTCACCCGGAGTTGTCGAGGCGCTGCGATCGGCTCCTGAGATCGTAGCAGAACTGCTGGTGAAAAATGTGGCGATGTCGGCGGCAATGGTGTTGCATCATTCGCGCCAGGAAAACGAGGAAATGGCGGCGGGTTCTGCTAGAGTGCAGGAGCGATCGCGCAATTTAATTCAAATCCTGAAAATGCCCGCCTGTCAAGCTGTAGCGTCGCAAATGCTAGAAAGTTTACAAACTAAAGAAGGTGAGTATGAGGAGTTTTTCCAACGCTGGGGCTACGACGACGAGCAAAGAGTCGCGATCGGTTCGGCAGTTGGGGAGGCGATCGGCTAAAATAACATCCTTCGCTCTTGTGACAGATGCTTGATCAAAACGGCGGGGCTGTGGAATAATTGCGGTTTAGCAAAAGCTGCGATGGTGCAGCTCGAGTTGATTTAGGTGTGAAGGTAGTGAACGAGGGCGAAAAAATTGCACAGAACTGTGAAGGGAGTTGCCCGAAAAGCCCGAACGGCCTGCCGCAGGCAGGAGGCAAACAGCCAGCGCTGGGCGAAGGTGAATCTGCTGGCTACATTGGTGCGCCGGGACTTGGAAGCTCAATACAAAGGCTCGATTCTGGGCAATTTGTGGCCGCTGCTGAATCAGCTATCGCAATTGGTGATTTACACCTACGTATTCTCGATCGTCCTCAAGGTAAAGCTCAAACTTGCAGGCTTCCCGGAAAACAGCGACATCACATTTGGAGTCTGGCTGTTTGCAGGTTTGTTACCTTGGAGCGCTTTCACCAGCGGTTTGATTAAATCGGGAGTATCCGTAGTAGGTCAGCCAAATTTAGTCAAAAAAGTAGTATTTCCCCTCGGTTTGCTGCCCCTCGTGCCGATTTTTACAGCTTTTATTGAAAGTTCTCTCGGTTTAGCAGCCTTGATTCTGATCGTAGCAGTATCCTCGCAAAAGCTCAACGCTACTTTATGCTTGCTACCGCTGGTTTGGGTGCCTCAGTTGTTGCTCACAGCCGGCTTGGGATATTTGACAGCGGGCTTAACCGTGTTTTTGCGAGACATTCCTCAGACATTAGGTGTTATTCTAAATTTTTGGTTTTATTTGACGCCGATCGTCTACCCAGCATCAATCATCCCCGAAGCATGGCGAGCGTGGATATTTTGGTTGAATCCAATGGCCGCCATCTCCGAGGTTTATCGAGACCTCATCCTGCTGGGAGAAGTCAAACACTGGGGCGAATGGGGTGTCGCCACCCTAATCTCTGGTGCTATATTTTGGGTCGGTTTAGCGGTTTACCGGCGTTTGCGTCCCGCTTTTGCTGACGTGCTGTAATATGTTTTACATTTAAATGCAATCTACCGTCGAAAATCGCGATCGAGGTTCGCAGTCAGGACTTTAGTCCGCATAAAAAATCAGAGGACTCGCATTCCGAACGATCGAACCTATTTTTTGTTCTAACAGACATAATATCAATCTAAAATCTCAAATATAAAATATAAAATCGGATGACTGAAAATGTAATTTCACTAAAAAATGTTTCCAAATGCTTTAAGCGGTACGATCGCCCAGGAGACCGCTTAAAAGAAATTATTTATCCAAATAAAAAATTTGCCGATGAATTTTGGGCACTCTCCGACATCAATCTGGAAATTCCTAAAGGACAAACTCTAGGAGTAGTCGGTCGCAACGGATCGGGAAAAAGCACGCTTTTGCAAATCATTGTGGGGACGCTGACACCCACCGCAGGAAGCGTCCAAGTCCAAGGGCGAATATCCGCTTTGTTGGAACTCGGAAGCGGGTTCAACCCGGAATTTACCGGAAGACAAAACGTGTTTTTTAACGCTCAAATACTCGGATTCAATCACCAAGAAACTGAAGAAAAATTTGACGAAATCGCGGCTTTTGCTGATATTGGAGATTTCATCGATCAGCCAGTCAAAACCTATTCTAGCGGTATGTTTGTCAGACTGGCTTTTGCCGTTGCGACTAGCGTCGAACCAGATATTTTAGTGGTAGACGAGGCGCTTTCGGTGGGCGACGAAGCTTTTCAGCGCAAGTGTTTTGCCCGATTGCAAAGCATTCAAGAAAGTGGCGGAACGATTTTATTTGTTTCTCACGCTGCTAGTTCTGTGGTGCAGCTTTGTACTTCGGCGATTTTAATGGATAGCGGGGAATTGCTGCTCGCTCACACGCCGAAGGTGGTAATTTCTAAGTATCAAAAGCTGATTTATGCCGATCCGGATCGGGTTCTGGAGTTGAAGTCAGATATTCGAGTTCTCAACCAACTGACAAAACAGGAAAGTGAAAAAACTCTTCAGGATGTTAATTTAGATAGCACAAAAACGGAGGTTGAACCGGAGCAATATCTTTCCCAACCCAAGGAACATTATGATGAATTTTTCGATCCGGGGATGATACCGTCGAATACGGTGCGGTATCCGTCTCGCGGCGCGGAAATTATTAACCCGCGCATCGAAACGCTGCAGGGAAATGTGGTAAATCACTTGCTCGGCCGTCAAGATTATGTTTACACTTACTCTGTCACTTTCTCGCGGTCAACTTCCAA
>NZ_JBARVX010000124.1:0-25604 GCF_049646505.1 Microcoleus sp. | reverse complement strand
CCCCATGCCCCATGCCCCATGCCCCATGCCCTATTCCCTATGCCCTATTCCCTATTCCCTATTCCCTATTCCCTATGCTCACCTCATGTTACTGAGAAAGTCTATAGAGTTTGAGAGTTTTGATTTTTGAGTTTTCAATTAAACTTTAATTCATCACTCAAAACTCAAAACTCTCAACTATTTTCCCCTAGGTTTGGCGATTTAATTTCGCTCAAATCTTACGGTAGCGGATGGAAAAGCAAGTCTGGGAAAAATCGGTTAAATTCAATCAAACCCGCAGCTTGAATTGAGATCCAGAGGATGGCCAATACTGGTGCTGTCGAAAGAAACTTGACAAAATATTGCATGAATTCTGCTCCTGAAAATTTGAGACAGGTGGTAATTGTCGGTCTACCGCTAATTGCGCTAATTTGCAGTGCAATTGGTTAACTACTAGCTATTAGCGCCGATCCATTTCCCAATTTTAGCGGGGGGAAACAGTAATTTCGTCGTCTTTGGCAAACATTTCACCGCTGGTGATTTCTTTGAGAGCAGCCAGAGGCCACAAAACGCCGCTCAGCATACAGCTAACTGCCAAAGGAACGTCGATAATAATCTCTTTTTCCTCTGGAGTTGATGATTTTTTGGCTGCTTGCAAGTAAGCGCGGCCCACCCAACCAATCCAACCAGCAATATACAAGAACAGAGCGCTGGGAATCAAAAAGTCGCCAGCGAAACTCAAATTGCCGTCTACGATTAAGTGCGGGTATCCTTCCGGGCCGCACATTTCAGCAGAATAGCGCTCGAATCGCGCTTTCGCAGATGCTGGGTCGCCATTTGTCGAACGTGCATTTTTAGCAAGTTCTTGGAATGCGGGAGAGTCTTTGCACGGCACTAAATTGTAAGCCGAAGCAACTGGAGCAAAACTGAACCACAGACTAACCACTAAAATTGCAGCAAACAATCGTCGCATGAAATTGTTTCCTTTTGTTACAAAACAATAAGTTTTTTTACAAGCATTTCAACTTGCCGATCGCGAATCTAAATTACCGCACTTGCTGAGAGTGTAAAATCTCCATCATTGATGCGGGAAAACCCAATACAATCAGGGATTCGCATTTTATCAGTCAGCGTGCGAGCTAGCAATACCGCAAGGATATTCCACAGCTTGCATCACATTCTCGATCGCGCGCATCTGTCCAAAGGACAGGCAGATGCTCCCGCGAACTACAACCTGAGTACAAGTATAGCCGGGGAGTTGCGCCGAATTAGTTAAGCTAGCAATAGCTAACCTATCAAATAAAATTACCAGTTAATGGCAACCATTTTCGCGATCGAAACAAGTTGTGACGAAACAGCAGCAGCAATTGTTAAGAATCGTCAAATTTGCAGCAATGTTGTAGCATCACAAATTAAAATCCACCAGCAGTATGGTGGGGTAGTCCCCGAAGTGGCTTCGCGCAGTCACCTGGAAATGCTAAATCAGGTAATTGCCCAGTGTTTGAGTGAAGCAAACCTGAGTTGGTCAGAAATTGACGGCATTGCAGCCACTTGTGCCCCCGGTTTAGTAGGTGCATTGTTAGTCGGGCTCACAGCAGCCAAAACCTTAGCAATAGTCCACCAAAAACCTTTTTTAGGTGTCCACCACCTCGAAGGACACATCTACGCTTCTTACCTTACCGAACCCGACTTGCAGCCGCCATTTTTGTGCTTGTTAGTTTCCGGGGGACACACCAGCTTGATTTGCGTCAAAGATTGCGGCGTTTACGAAACAGTAGGACAAACACGCGACGATGCGGCCGGTGAAGCTTTTGATAAAGTCGCGAGATTGTTGCAGCTAGGATATCCAGGCGGGCCGGTAATTGACAAATTGGCAGCCCTTGGCAATCCCCAAGCATACCCCCTCCCCGAAGGCAGAATTTCGATGCCCGGTGGTGGCTACCATCCCTACGACAGCAGTTTTAGCGGCTTGAAAACAGCAGTTTTGCAATTAGTGCAGAAACTCAAAAAACAAGATATTAATACCGGTGGCGAAGGCATTTTAGCTGCTTCTACAATTAATGATATTGCGGCGAGTTTTCAGGAAACAGTAGCTAAGAGTTTAACAAAAAGAGCGATCGGCTGCGCGCTAGATTTCGGGCTCAGCACTATTGTAGTAGGCGGCGGAGTTGCAGCAAACAGCGGACTGCGAAAACACTTACAAACAGCAGCAACCAAACACAACTTGCGAGTATTGTTTCCGCCATTAAAATATTGTACGGACAACGCAGCAATGATCGGCTGTGCCGCGGCAGAACACTTGCAGCGAGGACACACATCACCGCTGAATTTAGGAGCAAATTCGCGGATGGCTGTCAGCGATGTTATGCAATTGTACAGCAATCATTAAGCTGTTGCGGCATTTAAATTTTATGTAAAAAACAATAAAACAATGAGTGGGGTGTCGGGCCCGCCCTGAACATACAATTTAAATGTCCCACAGTTCAGTCATTGTGGAATCACTTTCCCGCCACCTAAACTCCAAAAATCGCGGTAAGAAAGTAATAACAGATTCGGTGGTATCAAGAGTACCGGGACGATACAAATGATTGTCGAAAAAACCCCGTTTCTGGGTTTGGCGCGGGGAAGAAGAAACCGGGTTTTTGGGAGTTTTCGGGTGTTGGGCGATGATTGTCGAAAAAAACCCGGTTTCTGTGCTCGGCGCGGGGATGAATTACCCCAACCCTTCAACTAACAAACTGCGAGCACTTTCCAACGCTTCCGGCAACTTACTAACATCGCGTCCCCCAGCTTGCGCCAAATTGGGCCGCCCGCCGCCTTTACCGCCGCAAAGTTGAGCAATTCCCCCGATAAACTTGCCAGCTTGCAATCCTTTCTTATTGACTTCTGGACTAAAAGCTGCCACCAAACTTACCTTATCCGGTTCAGGAATTGAGGCCAAAACTACCGCAGCATTTCCTAACTTTTGCTGCAATCTTTCCGCCGCAGTTTTCAGCGCTTCTGTATCCACATCACCCAATTGAGCTACAATGATTTTGAAATCACCGAGATCCTCAGCCGCATTTAGTAACTGGTCGGATTTGGCGATCGCCAATTCCGACTTCACAGCAGCCAACTGTTTCTGAGTATCCTTCAACTCATTCTGCAAATTAGTAATCCGATTTGGCAATTCTTCAGGCTTCGCCTTAAATCGATCGCCCAAATCGCGCACAACCTTGTCTCGCACATTCAAATAGTCCAAAACAGCCTGGCCCGAAACCGCCTCAATCCGGCGAGTACCAGCCGCAACCCCAGCCTCCGAAACAATCTTAAACAGCCCGATTTCTGCGGTATTGCTGACGTGAGTTCCGCCGCACAATTCCATCGAAACGCCGGGAAAGTCGATTACCCGCACCACGTCGCCGTACTTCTCGCCAAACATGGCTGTAGCGCCTTTTTCCCTCGCTTGGGCGATCGGCATTTCCGCAACTTCCGCAGCGTGGGCTTCAGCAATCCAACTATTAATTAAATCCTCAATTTTTTGCAACTCTTCTGCGGTGACAGCGCGGGGAGAATTGAAATCAAACCGCAATCTTTCCGCTGATACCAGGGAACCAGCTTGGGAAATCGAACCGTCTACAATTTGCCGTAAAGCTGACTGTAATAAGTGAGTTGCTGTGTGGTTGGCCTGAATTCGGCGGCGGCTGCTGTTGTCAATTTTGGCAGTAATTTTATCGCTTAGTTTCAATGTTCCCCGTTCCACCAATCCGAAATGCACGAAGAAATCCGATTCTTTCTTCACGTCATCAACTCTCACCAACAAACCATCACCATTTTCTCCGCTTTTCAAATAACCTCGATCGCCAATTTGTCCGCCGGATTCAGCATAAAACGGCGTTTGGTTCAACACAATTTGTACCTCGGTTCCCGCCTCTGCTGATTCCACAGGTTGACCGTCAACTAAGATAACTGTAACTTCAGCTAAACTAGATAATTCAGCATAACCGACAAACTCTGTTTTCTGGATGGTTTCTGCCAATGTGTCTAAGGAACCCTGCACTGTTAAATCGATAGTTTGATGAGCTTCTTTAGCGCGAGTTTGCTGTTCCTTCATCGCGACTTCAAAGCCGTCCAAATCGACAGTGATTCCCTGTTCTTCAGCAATTTCTTGTGTCAGTTCTAAGGGGAAACCGTAGGTATCGTAAAGGGTGAAGGCATCTTGACCAGAAATCTCTACTGTGGGGCGGGCATCTTGCCCGCCCCCAGACCCAGAAATCTCTACTGTGGGGCGGGCATCTTGCCCGCCCTGAGAAAGCAACAGGCAAGATGCCTGTTCCACAAGAGCTTTTTTGATAATTTCCTCCAGCAGCTTCTCTCCCCGTTCCAAAGTCTTGAGAAACTGGGCTTCTTCCCTGGCTAATTCTGCCTTAATTTGAGCTTCGCGCGATCGCACGTTGGGATACGCTGCTTCCGAAAGGGCGATCGCACTTTCGGCCACCCGCACCGTAAATTCGCCCTGAATTCCAATCAGCCGCCCGTGGCGCACCACCCGGCGAATCAACCGCCGCAAAATGTAACCGCGCCCCACATTCGACGCGCGAATTTCGTCCGCAATCATGTGCACCACAGCCCGAATGTGGTCGCCAATTACTTTCAGCGAAACCTTGACTTTTTCATCGCTATTGTGGTAATCAATTCCGGCAATTTCCGCCGCCGATTGGACGATCGGAAAAATCAAATCTGTTTCGTAATTGTTAGGGACTTTCTGGAGGATTTGCGCCATCCGTTCCAGTCCCATCCCAGTATCAATATTTTGATTTTGCAGCGGTGTTAAATTCCCCTCTGCATCTTTATTGTACTGCATGAAAACCAGGTTGTAAAATTCGATAAACCTGCTATCATCTTCGAGATCGATATTGTCGCCTCTTTCTGGATGAAAATCGTAGTAAATCTCGGAACAAGGGCCGCAGGGGCCTGTGGGGCCAGATTGCCAGAAATTGTCTGCTTCTCCCATGCGTTGAATTCGATCGCCCGGAATGCCAATTTCATCGCGCCAAATCGCAAAGGCTTCGTCATCTTCGCGGAAAACGCTAACAACTAAATTGGATGCAGGTAAACCGAAAACTTCCGTGGAAAGTTCCCAAGCCCAGGCGATCGCCTGTTTCTTGAAATAATCCCCAAAACTAAAGTTACCCAACATTTCAAAAAACGTGTGGTGGCGGGCGGTGCGGCCTACGTTTTCGATGTCGTTGGTGCGGATGCACTTTTGAGAAGTCGTGGCGCGCGGTGATTCGGCGGTGCGCTGACCGAGAAATATTGGCTTGAATTGTAGCATTCCGGCGATCGTCAGCAACACTGTCGGATCTTCCGGTACCAAAGAAGCGCTGGGCAAAATTTTATGTCCCCGGTGGGCATAAAAGTCGAGGAATGTTTGGCGGATTTCGCTACCACTGAGACATTTAGGAGAAATAGACATGAGAAAAGCACTTAAGTATGTGAAGATGTAGCAACAAGAGAACTCAATACAGTTCAGTTAACAGTGTTTATTGCCCGGAGATCCCCCTAAATCCCCCTTAAGAAGGGGGACTTTGAGAGCTTTCTTGTTCCCCCCTTCTTAAGGGGGGTTAGGGGGGATCGGGCTTGGCTGAACCGTATTGCAATAGAACTTACATCTATGTGGATATTAATATCATTATACTTAGTAATGTAAAGACCTATCAAGTTTTGCAAATAGTGCTTTACTGCTCCGAAAGCTCGTGCTAACTTAACAATAGACACCGGGACAGAAAGAAACAGGAGGTCGCTATATTTAGAAGCAAATTTCAAGGATATAGGCATGGTGTCTCCGGTCTAGATTCCCCAGCGCAGCCGAAATTAACCGAACACAACTTGGAATAGTGGCAAAACTAGCGATCGCGCAGTTAAGCCAAACCGCAGTCGAGTCAGACTTATTGTGCTTGCGGATTAAAAGTAAAGTTGCACAAATTGTCAACCCTAGTAAGTAATCGTTCTTTACCGGAAACACATCCCGTTTGTTAGAAAAAACAAAGCTCTCATATTATTGGGTCCGATCGCTGTCGATCGGGCCCTACGCTTTTTGAGAGGGAGACGGGGTTTGTAGTGCGGACTTTAGTCCGCAACCAGGAACGGACTAAAGTCCGCACTACAAACCAATTTGATCGTTGTGAATCGACAAGACAGGATATTATAGACTATTGCACCGGCGCGATCGCGGCCGCCCCTTTTTTTGCCGTGACCTAGATGCCCTGGCATTAGGCGCTCTCAAAGATGCGATATCATTGAAAAGTCAAGACAAGACATTAAAACCTACCCCTGTATAGCAGGAAACTCTAAGCTTGAGGAGCTTGCTGCAAAGCAAGAATGGCAAACCGCCATTTTGGATTGCAGAACCCGCCCCAAAAAATTTGAATCTCAGGATATAAAGGAGTCAAAACTCTAAAAAATCCCCTCCCCGACGCAGGGGTGAGAGTTTCAAGCGATAGAGTTCCGCCAACTCAAAAAAAGTAGTGCAGCCAACTGTTGCGGTAAATCACCGCAGAAACAGCCCCTAGCAAGTCTTTTGAGCCTACTTAAAATGCTCGACAGGCGCAATTTAACAAAAAATTCAACCCAGTTCTAAAACTCACAATATCGGGAGATTCGAGGTACAAGCATGGCCGAAATAACTAAAGAAGAAATGCGCGAACGGCTGGGAAATATCGACCAGATTCGAGATATAATTTTCGGGGCGCAGCTTAGAGAATACGACAATCGCTTCGATAAAATAGATTCTGAGCTGTCAATGATGCAGCAAGATGTGCAAACTCGCCTCGAACAGATAAAAGCTGTTCTGTCTGCAGAAATTAAGGTGGCTGTTGATTCCTTAGAAAAGAAAGTTAAATCGCTCACCTCAAACACGCAAGAAGAAAGCGCCGACCTCCGGCAGCAAATCGATCGCGTTAACCGGAAATTCTCCAGCAGCATAGAATCCCTCGACGAAGCAATCGACAATCAAACCAGTTCGATTCGCGACGAACTCTCCCAAACCAGAGAGCGACTCTCCGAAGAAACCCGCACTCTGAAAACACAGGTTTTTGAAGAACTCGACCGTCGGTTTTCCATGCTCAGAGATGTTAAAGTTTCTAGAGACGACATGGCAGAAATTCTGTTTGAACTCGGCATGAGGCTCAAAGGAACAGAATTTGTCCCGGAACTAAAAGGCGTTACTGACAACAAGTTAAATAACGAATTTTTGTTGCCGGAGCGCCACCACCACGGATAATAACGCATGGCTTTACCGAAAGAAAATCCAGCAGGTGAAAATCAGCTAGAGGGTTTTGTTTCTCAACCTGACGAGTCCGCTGCCGAGGCAGCAACCCAGCTAGAACCCTTGCTGAATCTGTTAGTCGATCTCAAAATTTTTGCTGCTTCAAACCAGCAGAATGCTGAGCCAGAAAGCGACAGCAACAGCAAGAACGATCGAGCTGGGGCCCCCGGCGGGTTGATGGGTTTGTTAGGTATTTCCTCAGCAGAAGCAGAGGAAATTACCACAACTGCCCCGTCAAACGCTCAATCTCCCCAATCCGAAGCTGACAGCAACAGCAAGAACGATCGAGCGGCAGCTACCGGCGGGTTGATGGATTTGTCAGGTATTTCTCGGCAAGAGCAAGAGGAAATTGCAGCGCCGCAAAATCCCGATTCCGAAAGTCACAGCAACAGCGAAAACGATCGAGCTGGAGCCCTCGGCGGGTTGATGGATTTGTTAGGTATTTCTGAGCGAGAGCAAGAGGAAATTGCAGCGAGCGTCCAGCACAAAACTGCCTCTGGCGAACCCATATCTACAAATTCTCCGGCCGTTGCAGGCGAGTCGAAAAGTTGGCTGTTCCCTACTCACAAACTCAACAGTTCTGAACTGGAAAGAAACTATTCCTCGGCGAAAACTATAGATATTTCCGCAGATGTTTCGGAGTTTGAGAGCGAATCGCCTGACTTGACAATTTCAGATTCTCCTCACTGCGTACAGGCGGAAAAATCCCAGGATTTAGACACCGCTTTAGAGGATTTGTCCGATCGCCCAACTCTAGAATCACCCGCAGCAACTAATCCAAATGCCGCAGTTCCCACAATTCCCGCCCCTTCAGAAAAAATATATCTAGATGCGGTGGTTGCTTCGCTGCCATTGATGTCAGAGTTGCCAGAACAGCCGACACCGATATCGCAGCGATCGGAAATATTAGGCGAAATTAAACAAGACTTAAATGAAGCCGACAGCGCGATGGAAAGGCTGCAAAGTCTGATTTTTGGCTCGCAAATGTCGGATATCGAGCAAGTGAAAAATCTCCTGGCGCAAAACGACTTGCCCGGTGTGCGCCAACTGATGATAACCATCGACGATAAATTAGGAAAACTCGAACACCAAATCTACGATCCCCAAGAACTGATCGCCCTGATGCTGCCTTGGATCGCCGAAATTCTCAGCCGCAAAATTACCGATTCCAGAGAAGAAGTTGTGAACGCGATCGGGCCAATTATTGATGAAGTAATTAGGGCAAAAACGCTAGAAAACAGGCCCGCAATGAGTTCGGCGATCGCTGAATTGCTCCCAGACGCCCTTGCTGAACAAATAAAAAATTCGCCACAAGAAATTGCTAAGGCGATCGCCCCAGAAATGGGCATGGCAATTAAAGAGCAAATTCGCCTCGACCAAGAGTCGATCGCCCAAGCCCTCGCCCCGGAAATGGGCAAAGCGATTACAGCCCAAATAGAACTCGAACGAGACGCAATGGTGGATGCCCTCTATCCAGTAATTGGCAACACTATTTCCAGATACATGGCAGAAGCAATCAAGACAATCAATGAAAAAGTGTCAAATGCCATGAGCGTAGAAGGAGTGAAGCGCAAAATTCGCTCCAAAGTACAAGGAGTCTCCGAAGCCGAATTAATCCTCCAAGAATCAGTACCCTTTACCATCCAAGCAGTATTCTTAATTCACAAAGCATCAGGCTTGATAATTTCCGAAGTTCAAAACTCCGAAAGTTACCAGTTAGAATCGGAAATGGTAGCAGGAATGCTCACAGCTATTCGCAGCTTTGTGAACGAGTGCATCGTTGTGCCGGGAGAAGTTTCCGAACTCAATCAAATTGAATACGGCGACTCAAAAATTTTGCTAGAAGTAGCGGGATACTGCTACATCGCAGTCGTAATTAAAGGAGAACCGCCAGACTCGTTCATCAGCAAGCTGCGGAAAACACTTAGCAATCTCATCCTTAATTACGCTAAATTAATTCACGAATTTAACGGCGACCCCGATACTATACCCGATTCGCTGCACCCGTTTATCAAAACTTTATTCGACCCGCTGGACAAGGAAAAATCCACAAAACCCCCGATCGCCCTAGCCGGGCTCAGTTTACTCGCCCTCAGCTTAATCTTAATACCTTGGGGAATGTATCAGTACCGCCGCAGCATCGACCGCCCCGTGGTAGCAAATGTCGCTTTAGCTTTAGCATCGACCCCAGAATTAGCAGTTTACCGCTTAAACGCCGACGTTGAGGGCAACACTCTCAAATTAACCGGAAAATTGCCAAATCCAGAATTGCGGGCAAAAGCCGAAAAAATAGCTGCATCAACTGTACCAAATCTGAAATTAGACAATCAAATTATCGCTGTAGATGTACCTCCCGACCCAGTTTTGACAGCGGGAGAAGTGCAGCGGATTACCGCTGTTTTGAACCAGATACAGGGCGTTTCTATTTCTAGTCGCTATGGCGATCGCAAAGTTACAGTAGAGGGCACAATCACCGACGCTGCAGACTCACAAAAAATTGCTCAGTCCCTAAAACAAATTCCCGGCGTTCAGTCCGTCGTCAGCACTGTTAAACTAGACCCGCTCCAGATATCAAGCCGCATCTACTTTGACCCAGGAACGGCAAAATTAGACTCAACATCCGCAGAAATCATCGCCAGTGTCAAAAAATTCATGGATCGATATCCTCAAAAACATATTAAGATAATTGGGCACAGCGATGGAACTGGCGAAGTTGCCACAAATCAACGGCTGTCGCTCCGGCGTGCTGCTGCAGTGCGAGATGCTTTGGTGCGGCAAGGTGCCGATCGCGATCGCCTCCAAGCAGTTGCCAGCTCAATTCCTCCCGACGGCGTAGAACCCAATCAGCCGCTACTTTTAAGCAGGTGCGTGGTATTTGAACCAATAACTAAAAGCATAAACAGCAAATAATTATGTCAGTTACTATATCTAAAAAAATGTGCATGATCGGCGATTTTGGTGTAGGGAAAACCAGCCTGATCCGCCGTTTTGTCGATCGGCAATTCAGCGACGAGTACCTCTCCACTGTCGGAGTCAAAATTTCCCGCAAAAGCCTAGAATTGGAAGGCATCAAAGAGCGAGAAAACGTCACTGCACAGTTGCTAATTTGGGACTTAGAAGGGCATACAAAATTCAAAGGAATCGCACCGACTTACTTGCAGGGAGCTAGCGGCGTTTTAATCGTTGCCGATGTCAGCCGCACCGAAACAGTTGAGCGAATCTCCGAACACATTAAGCTTTTTTCTTCAATTAATCCCAAAGGATCGATTATCGTCGCTTTGAACAAAGTAGACTTGATAGACGAAGAAAAATTGGCACTGCTAGTAGAAATTTCCCATGCGATCGGCAAAGACAAAGTAATAGCAGTTTACACCACATCTGCTAAAACAGGAAAAGACGTTGACGAAATTTTCCACAAACTCGCTTACACAATGGTAGAACAAGCATGAACCCCCTGTTTAGAAAGCTCTTGGGCACGCGACAAACAGAATATTTTGTAGTAAACCACAATTTCATCATTCAGGAAACCTCCGCCGAAGTGCAGCATTATGCCGATACCCCAGGCGACGCGCTCCCCGGTGCAGATGCTCGCATCAGTTTTCCCGAACTGGTTGGCATTGAAAATATCCTGATGTCGATATTGATAGGACGGCGGCCGAGTTTTGAACTCAAAGGTATCGCTCGGTTTGCCGACAACAACCGCCCTTTATACTTCGATATGTTGGCTGTAGAACATGAAAACGAACAAGATACGGCAAGTAATTTGCTGATCTTGATTGAAGACGCCACCGAAAAAATGGTGATGAAACAATCCTTGATTCAGAGAGCCAATGAAGCCAATCTGTTGGCGAGCGCCTTAGCCGCTTCTAAAGATTATATAGATAAAGTTATTAGCTCGATGGGCGATGCTTTGTTGGTGACAACAACATTAGGAATTATCAAAACAGTCAATCAATCGGCACAATGGCTATTTGGGTACAGCGAACCCGAATTGATCGACCACCCGCTCTCCAAAATAGTAGTCGAAGAAACCTTGCTTTACCAAGCTCGCCACCGCTATATTTTGTCTCAAAAAGAGTTCCTCAGAGAACTGGAAGTAATCTGCACTACAAAAGCCGGAGAAGAAATTTGGGTAGAATTTTCCTGTTCGGCAATTCAGACAGAATTAGAGGGACTTTACGATTTTGTCTATATCGGTAGAGATGTCACAGAACGCAAGCAAGAAGAACTAGAAATTCGCATTTCTTTGGCAAAAGAGCAAGAACTCAGACAAGTAAAATCTCGTTTTTTCTCAATGCTCGCTCACGAGTTCGGCAATCCTTTAAATACCGTATTATTTGCTACTCAAATCCTCAAAGAATACGGCGACGAAATCACCCACGAGGAAAAAAAAGAATATCTCGAACACGTCAAATCAGCGTCTAAACACATGGCTCAGCTATTAGATGACGTGCGGTTGCTCAGCAGCGCCGAATCCGGAAAACTCCAATTCAATCCCGCACCAGTTGAGTTGCAAAAATTTTGCACCGAGTTAGTAGAATCAGTTAAAATTAGTTACGGAAAAAATCATGCCATTAACTTTCTTTATCGAAAGTTACCTGCGTCCAAAAAAGCCGATCGCGAATCGGAGAAAACACAACACTGGCGAACACTCGACGCAAAATTGCTGCGGCACATCTTGACAAATTTACTTTCAAATGCTGTCAAATATTCGCCGATCGACAGCAATATTTATTTTCAATTAAACTGTGATAATGAAAAAGCTACCTTTAAAATTAAAGACGCAGGCATTGGCATTCCGATAGAAGACCAAGCACAACTATTTGAATCGTATTACCGAGCCCAAAATGTCGGAAAAATACCCGGTACAGGACTGGGTTTATCCATAGTCAAGCAGTGTGTAGACTTGCACGGAGGTCAAATCGAATTTTCCAGCGAGACAGGGTTAGGCACTACCTTTATAGTCACAATCCCATTTGGCAAATAGAAGTAATACGATTTTCGGATTGGGGATTTGAGAATTAGGAATAACCGCGCCCAAAAACGGCAGCCCCCGACGCGAGCAAAAATCGAACCAAAAATTTTATACCCTAAGCTAGCTCCCAGATTCATCTATAAAGTAAATCTCAAATCTCAAAAGTCAAATCGACTGATTGATAACTATCAGGAACAGAGGGCGCGTTCACTACTAAAAATCCAACATGAAAACCTTGTTAAAAAAACTGTTGGTTCCCCATCACCTGGAGTACCTAGCACTGGATAGAGACTTTTTAATCCAAGAAACATCTCTCCAAGTGCAGCGCTTCGCCGACTTTCCCGAGGAAGTAACGGCCGGCAACGATGTCCGCAATCCCTTTCCAGAATTGATAGGAACTGAAGAAATTTTAATCGATATTTTTGAAGGGCGGTTGCCAAACTTTGAATTTAAAGCGATAACTCGGGTATTAGAAAATGGCTCGCGGCTTTATTTTGATATGTATATCGTCGAATTCAGCAATGACGATAGTTATCAAAGATTAATTATATTTTTTGAAGACGTAACCGACAGGATGGGTTTAGAACAAACTCTAGTCCAAGCTACCAATGAAATGAATATTTTATTGAGTACCTTAGCCGCTACTAATAATTATGTTGAAAAAATTATTACTTCAATTGCTGAAGTTTTGTTAGTGACAACTGCATCGGGAAAAATCAAAAAAATCAATCAAGCGACTCAAGATTTGTTCGGTTACAGCGAATCAGAATTAGTAGGAAAGCAGATAAACGCTCTTGCTGCTGATGGTGAATCTTTGCAATCAGTCAGCCAACAGCAGCCTCAATCCTCTCCAACCAATGTCGAAGTAGTTTGCACGGCAAAAACCGGAGAAAAGTTCACAGTTGCCTTTTCTTGTACGGCGATTCCGAGTGAAATTCAGGGGATGTCTGAAACAACAGCCGCCCTCCAAGATTTCGTGTACATCGGCCGCGATATTACAGATAGAGAGCGGGCCCGCAAGCGAAAAGCAGCTCAGTACGTTACCACTCGCATCCTGTCTGCATCCGAAACAATCAAAAAAGCTTTAACAGCAATTTTACCCGTAATTTGCGACACCTTGGAATGGGATACCGCCGAACTTTGGATGCCAGAAGCTGGGGAAAAAATGCTGTCAGGAAGTAAGAGAATAACTGCGGTTTCCGACCCAAATTTGCTCAGGTGCGCGGCCAGTTGGACAAAAGGCTCAGTTTCTATTCCCAAATTTGCCGAATTTGGCGAACAAATGACCTGTGGGTTAGGCGAAGGATTGCCCGGTATTGTTTGGGCCAGCGGTTCTCCTGAGTGGATTGCAGATGTCACAGAAAGCGACTGTTTTCTGCGCCGAGAAATCGCTGCTGCTGAAGGATTGCACGGAGCTTTTGCCTTCCCAATCTTGGGCGACTGCGAGCAGGAAAATTCGGAAAACTCTGTGTTGGGGGTGATGACTTTATTTAGCTGTGAAGTGCGGAGCTTTGATGAAGAATTGCTCCAGACAATGGTTACAATCGGCAGTCAAATCGGTCAATTTATCAAGCGCAAGCAAGCCGAAATAGCTTTGCGGGAAAGCGAAGAACAACTGCGAGATTTATTTGAAAATGCTACTGACTTAATTCAAAGTATTGGAGCCGACGGTCATTTTTTGTATGTAAATCGGGCTTGGCGGGAAACTCTGGGCTACAGCGATGCAGAAATTGCTCAAATGACTGTTTTTGATATCATTCATCCGAACAGTTCCTCTGAGTCTCTGGATATATTATATCAAGCTATTACTAAAAAAGATTTTAACGAGCATACATTTTATCCCGATTCGATCGAAGTAATATTTATTACGAAATCTTCCGAACAAATTTTGCTGGAAGGCAGCATAAGCTGTAAATTTGCGGAAGGTTCGCTAATAGCGATTCGCGCTATTTTGCGAGATATTACCGATCGCAAAATGGCGGAAGATGCTTTGGCAAAATCTGTGTCTTTGCTGCAAGCAACGTTTGATTCTACTGCTGACGGTATTTTAGCTATTGACAGGAACGGAAAAATAGTCAGTTTCAATCGAGAATTTGTGGAAATATGGGGGATACCTAATGAAGTGATGGCGCTGCGAGACGATGCCGCCACGATCGCTTTTGTGCTGAACCAACTCAAAGATCCCCAAGGATTTCGAGACAGAATAGAATCGCTTTACGAGCAGCCAGAAGCCGAAAGTTTCGATTTGCTGGAATTTCAAGATGGCAGATTTTTTGAACGATATTCTGAACCGCAGCGGCTGGGAGACAAGATTATCGGCAGAGTTTGGAGTTACCACGATATTACGGAACGCAAGCAAGCTGAAGATGCCCTGCAGGATGAACAAGCAAAATCAGAAAAGCTGCTGTTAAACATTTTGCCGAAGGCAATAGTAGAACGCCTGAAAGAAAATGAAACTACTATTGCTGAATATTTTCCAGCAGTGACTGTTTTGTTTGCAGATATTGTGGGGTTTACACCTTTGTCTGCTCACATGAATCCGATCGAGCTTGTGGAACTCCTCAATCAAATTTTCTCAAGATTCGACCTTTTGTGCGAACGGCACGGCTTAGAGAAAATCAAGACCATCGGCGACGCATACATGGTGGCGGGAGGGCTGCCCAATCCCCGGGCAGACCACGCTGATGCGATCGCCCAAATGGCCCTAGATATGCAAACAGAAATAGCTCGGTTTAATGTTCGGAATCGGAAGTATTTTAGCATCCGCGTCGGCATCCACAGCGGCCCAGTTGTTGCAGGAGTAATTGGCATCAAAAAGTTTATTTATGATTTGTGGGGCGACACGGTAAATATTGCTTCTCGGATGGAATCTCACGGTTTGTCTTGGCGGATTCAAGTCAGCGAAACTACTTATGAGTTATTGGAACATAAATATTTGTTTCAGGAGCGGGGCATTATTGATGTTAAGGGAAAAGGGCGAATGAAAACTTATTTGCTCGTTGGTCTAAAAAAAAATAGTCATTAGTCATTAGTCATTAGTCATTAGTCATTAGTCATTAGTCATTAGTCATTAGTCATTAGTTATTAGTTATTAGTTATTAGTTATTAGTTATTAGTTATTAGTCATTAGTCATTAGTTATTAGTCATTAGTTATTAGTCATTAGTCATTAGTTATTAGTTATTAGTCATATCGTTTCCGGTTGCATCGGAATGATGTTAACAGTTAACAGTTGACAGTTAACAGTTAACAGTTAACAGTTAACAGTTAACAGTTGACAGTTAACAGTTGACAGTTAACAGTCAACTGTTAATTTACTATTCCGATGAAGAGAGGATTTGAGATCGTTAGTCATTAGTCATCTGGGCTGATGACTAAAAGTGTTGCTAAAGTTAGTTAACAATACTTTTGATGTCTAGGCTGATGGAATTTGCTAATTTGTTGAGAAATTTACGATCGCCCTTAGAATTTGTCGATCGCCCGCCAGTGACAGTTGCGCCCTCAACTTCCCTCCCAGAGGCGATCGCCCTGATGCGTGCGAAAAACCCTTGTCGGCTGCCGAATTCACAGCCAGACTCAAACGCAGCGGTAAAAACATCGATTAGTTGCCTCTTAGTTGTCGATCGAAATCAGCTAGTCGGACTGCTAAGCCCCGGTGATGTGCTCAACCTAGCCGCAGAATCCCGATGGCAAGAAATGAAAGTCGCCGATGCCATGACCGAGAATTTAATAGTTTTAAAAGAATCAGAATTTACCGATATTCTTACCGCATATAAGCTATTTTGTCAACACTCGATCGATTGCTTGCCAATTGTAGACGAACAAGGTCAGCCCGTAGGCTCAGTCACCGAAGCCAGGATTCGCCCAGAAATTTACCGCCTCGTCACAATGTTGCAGCAAGAAGTTGTAAAACTTCAGCAAAAACAGTGCGAACTCTTAGAAAACCAGTCAAAAATCGCAAAACAAGCGATCGATCGCCAAAATGCCGAAACAGCCCTGACAGAGAGCGAAGCCCGCTACCGGGCGATTGTGGAAGACCAAACGGAACTGATTTGTCGCTACCTCCCCGACGGCAAAATCACATTTGTCAATCAAGCTTGCTGCCGCTATTTTGACGTGCAACCAGAAGACTTGCTGGGTAACAGCTTTATGTCGCTGATTTTAGAGGAAGACCGAGAATCTTTTAGGGAGCAATATAATTTACTGTCTCTCGAAAAGCCTGTTTTTAGTTCCGAACAGCGGGTAATTTCGCCGAAGGGAGAAATTCGCACTCAGCATTGGATCGATCGGGCTATCTTTGACGATAGCGGACAAATTGTCGAGTACCAAGCTGTGGGCCGAGATGTCACGGATCGCAAACAAGCAGAAATCGCTTTGCAACAACTCAATGCAGAGTTAGAACTGCGAATCCAGCAGCGGACTAAATTTTACGAACTGGCAGTATCCGCGGGCAAAGTGGGGGTTTGGGACTGGAATTTGGAAACCGACGAAATCTACGTTGATCCGTCTTTAAAAGCTTTGTTGGGCTATCAAGACGCAGAGATTCCCAACTGCATGGAACATTGGGGATCTTCGGTTCATCCCGACGATCGAGTTGCCGTCGGGGCAGCAGTAAATGCTTATCTAGAGGGTGTGACAGAAATTTTTGAAGTCGAACACCGGATGCTGTGCAAAGACGGTAGCACCTGCTGGATGCTTGCCCGCGGGACTGCTGTTCGATCGCCCGAGGGCAAAGCCTGCCGGCTGATCGGGACTGACACCGACATTACCGATCGCAAATTGACTGCAGAAAAACTGCAAAACTCCGAAGCCGAACTGCTGGCGCTGTTTAATGCCATGACGGATATTGTGATGGTTTTTGACAGCAGCGGCCGCTACCTCAAAGTCGCCCCCACCGCCCCCCAACTGCTGTACAAACCGACTGCTGAAGTGGTGGGCAAAACCATCGCGGAAATCTTCTCAGAAGCGGAAGCTAATTTTGCCCTCGACCACATTCGCCAAACCTTGGTATCTGGGCAAACCCACAGAGTTGAATACAGCATGGAAATTGAGGGCAAGTTATTCTGGTTTGATGCGAGTATTTCGCCCCTGGATGCCGATCGGGTGATGTGGGTTGCCCGAGACATTACTGCTCGGAAAAACACAGAAGCTGCACTGCAAAAGAGCGAGGAAAAGTTTCGCAACTTATTTGATGATGCGCCGATCGCGATCGGTTTGGCAAGCTTGCGCGACTACCGGACGATCCAAGTCAATGAAGCTCACCGGCAGATGTTGGGCTACAGCGATGCGGAGTTGGCGAACATGACTTTTATTGAACTCACGCATCCAGAAGATGTAGAAGCAGATTTAGAGCAAGTCAAGCAGTTAATCGAGGGCAAAATTTCTCGATTCGGGATAGAAAAACGCTTGATTAAGAAGAATGGCGAGCTGATGTGGGCTAACTTGACGGTGACGCTGATTTGCGACAGCGAGGGCTTTCCTCTCTACAGCATGGCGGCGATCGAAGATATCAGCGATCGCAAGCGGGCAGAAATAGAATTGCAGCAGTTAAAAGAACGGTTACAATTTTTGCTAGCCTTCAATCCGGCGGTAATTTTTACTCTGGAACCGAGAGGAGATTTCGCTACTACTTATATTAGCGACAATGTGAAAGCTATTTTTGGCTACGACCCCCAAAAGCTGTTAGCAGATTCTCAATTTTGGTCTAGTCGCATTCACCCTGAAGACAGCACGCAATTTATACTAAATTTTGCTGATTTGTCCCCTGCGGAAAATTGTATTTTTGAGTACAGATTTATGCACCCAGACGGAGTTTACCGCTGGCTGCGGACGGAACTCAAACTATTGGTAGATAGCAGGGAAAAACCGCTCGAAATCATCGGTTACGCTGCCGATATCAGCAATTCTAAACACGCCGAAATCGCTCTGAGGCAGCAGTTCGAGCAAGAACGGCTGGTGGAGGCGATCGCCCGCCGCGTCCGCCAGTCTTTGCAATTAGAGGAAATTCTCAACACCACGGTTGCCGAACTCCAGCAAGTATTGTTAGCCGATCGAGTTTTGGTTTATCAAATCTTGCTCGAAGGCGGCCGAGTCATTGCCGAAGCGGTGGCAGAAGGATGCAGTCCATTGATGGATAGATATTTTGGCGAAGAGGTTTTTCCTGCCGAAAGCTATCAGCTTTATTTGCAAGGGCGAATTTGTGCGATCTCCGAACTAGATAACCCCTCCATTACACCTTGTATGCTGGAGTTTATGAAAGAAATTGAAGTTAAGGCAAAGTTAGTCGTGCCTATTATTCAGCACGACAAACTTTGGGGATTGCTGATCGCACACCAGTGCGACGGGCCCAGGGATTGGCAAGAATGGGAAATCAATTTATTTCATCAGTTGATCAATCAATTGGCGATCGCCATTCAGCAATCTCTACTCTACCAGCAACTGGAAGCTGAACTGAGCGATCGCAAACAAGCGGAAGCAAATTTGAAAAACTCCCTCAAAGAGAAAGAGATTTTGCTCAAAGAAATTCACCACCGCGTCAAAAACAACCTCTGCGTAGTTGCCAGCTTGCTAGAGTTGCAATCTAACACCGTTGCCGACGCGCAATTAGCTAAAGTGTTTGAAGAAAGTCAGAACCGCCTGTACTCTATGGCTCTGATTCACGAGAAACTGTACAAATCTACCAACCTGGCGCAAATTAATTTTGGCGAATATCTCGAAGATTTGGTAACTAACTTGTTTCACTCTTACAACGTTAGCGACAACCGCATTCAGTTGCAGGTAATAGCTGAACCGCTTTCCCTAAATCTTGAGACTGCTACTCCCTGCGGCTTAATTGCTAATGAATTGGTTTCAAATACCCTGAAACACGCTTTTCCTGATGGTACGAGCGGTACAGTTAGTGTAGAATGCTATCAAACGGGCGATCGGCAAATTCACCTCTTCGTCAAGGACAACGGCACGGGCTTTCCTCAAAATTTAGATTTTCGGAAAACTAACTCGATGGGCTTTCAAGTTGTTTGTACTTTAACCGAACAGTTAGAAGGAACCATCGAACTATCAAGACAAAGCGGCACAGCGTTTCATTTAAAATTTAACGAATTAAATTACGTTCAAAGGTTTTAGAATTATGGATGTTCATTTTCAACCAACTAATATTTTGATAGTAGAAGACGAATTATTGATCGCTAAAAGTTTATCTGTAAAATTAGAGAAATTGGGATATCAAATCGCCGATATCGTTTCTTGTGGAGCTGATGCCATCCAGCGCGCCGGCGAAATAAAACCAGATTTAATTTTAATGGATATAGTCATCAAAGGCGAAATTGACGGCATAGAAACAGCAGCAATAATTAATCAAGAATTAGACATCCCAATTATCTATACAACTGCTTATGCAGACGACGACACTTTGCAGCGAGCTAAAAACACTGGTTCTTACGGCTACCTGCTCAAACCGTTTAAAGAAAGAGAACTGCACGCCACGATCGAGATCGCGCTGAGCAAACATCAAGAAGCAGTTAATATGCAAACACTTCTGGCACTAGCTGCCGCAAAAAGCGACAACAGATCGCGATTTGTTTCAATGGCATACCACGATTTAAACACTCCTTTAACTACCATACAGCTATCGGCTGAAATGCTGGAAGATTGCAATTTCATGAGCTTGCCAGGAACGACAAATAAAAATATCGATCGCATTAAAAAAGCAGTCAGCAATATGAGTGGATTGCTGGAGGATATTTTAATGCTCAGCAAAGCAGAATCAGGCAAACTTTCATTGAGTTTAAATGAGTTAAATGTGACTGATTTCTGTGCCTCTATTTTAGAAGAACTGCAACCGATCCTCACGGACAAACACCTCCTAACTTTCGCTGCTAAAACAGAACCGCTGCACGCTAATCTCGATGCAAAATTGCTGCACCACCTCTTGACTAATTTGCTTTCAAATGCTATTAAATATTCTCCCGAAGGCGGCAATATTAGTTTAGAATTAATCTGCGAAAACCAGCAAATAATATTTTGCGTTCGAGATGAAGGAATTGGGATGACAGCGGAATATGAAGGAAAACTATTTCAGCAGTTTGAGCGGGGCGAGAATGTAGGTAAAATTAAAGGCTCTGGTTTGGGACTCTGCATTGTCAAACACATAGTTGACCTGCACGGCGGTACAATAAGTGTGGAAAGTGCGATCGGTAAAGGTACTACATTTATTGTCGCCCTGCCTTTTTTTAGTCAGTAGTTATATCAATTACGGTTGCACCGTCAGGTGATTGTTGACTGTTGACTGTTGACTGTTGACTGTTGATTGTTGACTGTTGACTGTTGATTGTTGATTGTTAAGAGGGCGGGCACGGGGGCACCGCCCCTACTGACTGTTGACTGTTGACTGTTGACTGCGCGGGCAAATGCTTTTTTTTTAATTGCCTTTTTCTAACAAACTCAATGTCGGTAAATTCTGATTTTCGGTTTGCTGTCGGATCAGGGTTGCTGCTGTTTGAGAGTCTACTGGCTTTGAGAAAAAGAATCCTTGGGCGAACTCGCATTTTAATCCTTTGAGTATAGATAGCTGCGAGGCTTGTTCGACTCCTTCGGCTACCACATCCATGCCCAAATTGTGCGATAAGGTGACGATCGACCTTACAATCTCTGTGGGGTCAATGCCTCCTTTGCCCTGGTCGAAGTCGCCTCCCATTCGGCTGACAAAAGAGCGGTCTATTTTTAAGGTATTGGTGGGGAAGCGGTGCAGGTAGGACAGGGATGAATAGCCGGTGCCGAAGTCGTCGATGCAAAGGTGTATGTTTCTGGCTCTAAGCTGCACCAGCATTGCTGTTACTGAGTCGGAATTTTCTATGAGTACGCTTTCGGTAATTTCTAGTTTTAAACTGCAGCCGTCGAGGTGACTTTCTTCGAGAACTAGATCGATGTATTCGATTAAATCTGGCTGAGAAAACTGTTTGACTGAAAGGTTGACGTTGACGCTTAAGGGCGGGTTGTTTTGAAATAGTTGCTGCCACTGGCGGATTTGCTGGCAAGCTGTTCGCAGCACCCAGCGGCCGAGGGCTACGATCAATCCGGTTTCTTCGGCGATCGGAATAAATTCAACTGGGGAAATTAAGCCTCGTTCTGGATGCTGCCAGCGTATTAAAGCCTCAAAACCGGTAATTGTGTTATTGGCGATGCTGACGATCGGCTGATAGTGAATGATAAACTGGGAGGCTGCGGATAATGGAGCTAAGCCCGATCGCGCGCATGGATTACATTCTTGTTCTACGGCCTGGTCTCTAATTGATTCGATCGCCCGCCGCAAGTCATTTTCTAGCTGCAACAGCCGCAAAGCGTGGGCGTGCATGGAACTGTTGAAAACTTCGTGTCGGGCTCTGCCGAGTTGTTTGGCGCGGTACATGGCGGTGTCGGCATCGCGCAGCAGGTTTGTCGGTTCCAGGTATTCGTCAGAACTCAAAGCAATGCCGATGCTGGCGGTGATAAATATTTCGTGTCCCTCTAGCAGGATGGGGGAAGTGATTTGCTGTTGCAGGCGGCGGACAATGCTACTAGCTTCATTGATGCCGTCGATATCTTCCAGCAAAAGCACGAATTCGTCTCCTCCGAGGCGGGCGACAGTATCTCCGGGCCTGAGACAAGCTTCTAGGCGGCGGGCGATCGCCACTAGCAGTAGATCGCCGATCGCGTGGCCGAGGGAATCGTTGACTACTTTAAATCGGTCTAAATCGAGAAACAGCACGGCAAACAAGTAGTCTGTGCGCCGTTGTGCCAGCCTCACAGAGTGTTCTAGCCGATCGATAAACAGCGATCGGTTGGGCAATCCGGTGAGGGCATCATGAAAAGCGTCGTGCAGCAGTTGTTCTTCGGCGAGTTTGCGCCCAGTGATATCGTGACAGTTGATCACGATTCCCTGGACTGCCGGATCGTGCAGCAAGTTGGTAGCTACAGCTTCTACATAACACCAAGAACCGTTGCGGTGGCGGACTCGGTACTCAACTGGGGACTGGCTTCTTTTGGGGTTTTCAAGGGCTTTGTGGAGGGTTTGGGCGATCGCGGCGCAGTCGTCTGGGTGAACTGTCCCTAGGGCGCTGCGCCCGATCGCCTTATGGGGCGCGTATCCTAAAATTCGCTTCACCGAAGGGCTGATGTAGCGAAAGATGCCCTCGCCGTCAAGAATGATCGTGATGTCTGTAGCGTTTTCAATCAGCGATCGAAATCGCTGTTCGCTTTGCCGCAGGGCGAATTCGGCTTGTTTGCGTCCGCTGATGTCGAGGGCTACTCCGTCTATAACTACGTCGCCGTTTTTGTTTGTGGAAAATCGGGCGCTGTCTTGCACCCACTTGGTTTCGCCGGAATTCAATACAATCCGGTACTGGCGATCGCATTGCTCTAGATTGCCACTCCATGCTGTTACGCTGCTGTCAAACAAGGTTTTGTCGTCTGGATGAATGATTTCGGTCAACAGTTGCGGGCGCGCCATTACTTCTGCACGATCGAAGCCGGTCAGTTCGCGCACTCCGGGACTGATGTAGGGCACGGACATCTTGCCGTCTGGATGCAGCGCGACGCGGTAGACTGAGCCGGGAATGTTGGCTGCCATTGTGGCTAGCTGCTGCTGGATGCCGCGGACTTCTGCTTCGGCGCGCTTGCGTTCTGCGAGTTCGGTTTGGGCCGTTTGGTAGAGTTCGGCTTGGTGGATCGCGATCGCGCACTGATCGGCGATGGCTTTGACTAGCGATAGTTCTTCGGCGCTCCAACAACGGGCGCGATCGCACTGGTAGAGGCTAATTCCTCCCAAAAATGACTGATTGTAAAGCAGCGGTGCGATCGTGACGGCGCGAAAATCTATCAACGTTGATAGCGATTGCAGTTCTCCACACAGACTCGATAACTCGTCGAGGACGACGGTTTCTCCGGCCGCCAGAGAGGTTTGGTAGTGCTGGGAAAATGGACAATTTAGCCCCAGCAGCCATTCTCTGTCAGCGGCTTTGCTGATGTAGCGAACTACGATCCGGCCTTCGGCATTTGGCTGCAAAATGGCGCAGCCGCTGGTTTCGAGTGCTTCGTGCAGTTGATCTGCGGTGGTTTGGAGCACTTCGTCAAGTACGAGGGTGAAGCGCATGGCTTGAACGATGCGGTTGACGATCGCCTCGCGAGTCGCTTGCCGCTGAATTTGGGCGATCGCCTCTTGCTGCTGGCGGCGCATTTTGTATTCTTGGAGCGATCGTTCTAATACTGTGGGCAACCTAAACAGCCGCCCTTTTAATACATAATCGGTCATGCCGGCTTTGATGCACTCAACTGCTGCTTCTTCTCCCAAACTTCCCGTTACTAAAATAAATGGTATGTTTTGCCCCAATTCCTGCATTAACTTCAACACTTCTAAACCGTTGAAGCCCGGAAGGCGGTAATCTGACAGCACAGCATCGTACTTGCTATTTTGGAGCATTTGTCTGCAGTCTGTTGCTGTTTCTGCTGTGTCGAAATTAAAATTCACTCCCCCTGCTTCTAAGGCTACTTCTATTAATTCTATATCTTCTGCCATGTCTTCTACAATCAACAACTTCAATGTTGATTCGGCTACCATTTTCAGTAAAGAATCGGTCGAGTTTCTATTTAACATACAGTTTATGGGGATCTTTAAATGGTGTTTTTTTGGCTATATAGCAATCCTAAATCATTTGTGAATTTCTTACTTCCTCCCCTTAATAAGGGAGGGTTGGGGTGGGGTAAAAAAAAATACGACTCCTGCAAGGACTGCTATATGTCATTTCTAAAATTTACTTTCCTTTAGCTTTCTAAAATTTTAAGTTATTTTTGGGACGATTTATTATCTATTCTCAAAACCTTGATTTCGCACCTGCCACTGAGGGATTGCCGAACCGACTGCGACTTATTAAACTGCATGATAGTTTTCAATTCTGAATTAAAAACTACTATAGCGGTTCGATCGCGTGCTGAGATATGCCCTATGCCCTATGCCCTATGCCCTATGCCCTATGCCCTATACCCTATGCCGGATAGTACCTCATACGAGAGAAAAGAAAGGTTATATCCCGATCGCTCAGGAATCTAGATTAGCGTTTGAGATTGTCGGCCCTAGTTTAAAGTAAAACGTGGCTCCTTGACTGGGTACGCTTTGAACCCAAATCGTGCCGCCGTGGCGGTGAACAATCCGCTGGACGATCGCCAAACCTATGCCAGTACCTTCAAATTCTCTCTGCGAGTGCAGCCGCTGAAAGGCTCCAAACAGCCGATCGGCATATTCCATCGAAAAACCTACCCCGTTATCCTTGACAAAAATAGTTCCGTCAGGTAAAGCATCAATCACTATTATAGCCGGAGTGCGTCCGCGACTGAACTTGACAGCGTTGTCGATCAAATTGCTGAACACCTGTTGCAGCAAGGTGGGATCTCCCATCACCCCCGGCAAATTTCCGACGGTAAATTCAACTTTGCTGTCGGGAGTTTCGGGCTGCTCTGCTACAGTTCGGGATTGGCTCAATTTAATCGCAGTTTGCACCAAACGGGGAAGATCGATCGGAACTTGGATTAACTCGGTGCGCCCCACCCGCGAAAGAGCCAGCAAACCGTCAATCAACAAGCTCATTTTTTTGCTGCTGTCATCAATTATTTCAATGTAGTGAACAATTTTAGGATCGTTCAAAACCTCAGTGGATTCTAACCGCTGTTTCAAAGCATTAACAAAACCTGAAATATGCCGCAAAGGAGCGCGCAAGTCGTGAGAAACCGAGTACCCAAAAGATTCTAATTCTTGATTGGCAGCCTCTAATTGCTCCGTGCGTTCCGACAAAGCTTGTTTCGTCTTTATCAACTCAGTGATGTCGCGAGAAGTGCCAATTAAAGCATAAACCTCGCCCTCGATATTTCTCAAGGGAATTTTCAAAGTGTCGTAATAGGCGATCTCACCGGATATCAAAAACTTTTCCTGGTAATGCAGAGTTTCGCCAGTTTCAAATACGTGCAAATTTTCGCAGCAAAATTGTTCAGCGATTTCGGTGGGAAAACATTCAAAAATAGTTTTTCCCTGCATCTCTGTTCTGCTGTTGAATCCAGCAATTTCGGCAACTGATTTGTTGACAAAAGGCTGGCGCATATTTTCGCGTTCTACAACAAAAATGCGATCGGGTAAAGAATCAAAAAAAGTCTCTAATTCGGCGGTACGCTGGGCGACTTGAGCTTCTAAAGTTTCGTTGAGCTGTTTGAGTTCCGCTTCGGCTCGCTTGCGGTCGCTGATATCTTGACCGATACCGATCAACCTGCCGTCGGAGAGGCGAACATTTGCCCAAGTCGTGTCGATAATTCGCCCATCTCTAACTTT
>NZ_JBARVX010000123.1:0-2097 GCF_049646505.1 Microcoleus sp. | reverse complement strand
GCATTTAGAAGCATCGGCGCAAAAAAAACTATTCGTCATGTTATACCTCATCGTGTGTCATGAATTACTATTTTTAAAACCAATTTGTCGCAGCTATTACTTTTCTGTAGTTTTAACTAACAAAAATAATTCCTTCAACAACTAGCCTCGACAAAAGTGGCATTACATCTATTTCCCAATCACAATCCGGCAACCAATCCATCACATCCTCTCCTGTAAAAAACTCTGTACTGAATAGATTCTCCGTAAATTTATCCGTTACTCCTTTGAGTGATACTTCTTTGCCTCCCACAACGATTTTGTATCCGTCCCCGTCAGGCAATTCACTAATTCTCACCCGCTGAAATTTGGGAATTCTATATTTAGTTTGAATGCCGTAGGGAAAAATGTTGAACCCTGCTTGAGAAGGGAGAGAATATTTCGCCACAGGTTTTGCTAAACTGTCGAGGTAGCTGCTGTACTCTTCTCCCAGATTTTTACTGTTTGTGTAGCCCTGCAATTGGGCAATTAAATTATTTACACTTGTATCGATTGAATCTTGATTTGTTCGCAGCGGTAAACTTTGCCGCCACTCTGATTGTTGTCGCAATTCGCCCACCAACCATTCTAACAAGTCTATTCCTGTTTTGCAGTGAATTCCTAATGTTAAATGCAGCGACGGTTCGTCGGAAGCAACTGCATAATGCCAATGTCCGCGCGGTATGTAAAGCACGTCGCCAGGGTGCAAGGTGCAGGTTAAATAGGGTGGGGTTTCTGGCGGCGAAAATGTCGAGGATTTTTGGTCTGTCAGCGGGTATTTAATTGTGTCGGCAAATACATACCACTGTTTGATTCCGTCTGTCTGCAAGATAAAAACTTCGTGGGTGTCGTAATGAGACGAAAATCCCTGTTTTTCCGGCCAGGAACAGTAGGCGTTTACTTGGTTTCCATAACCTAATTCTGCTTTAAATTCTGCTGCAAATTCAGCGATTTCTGGTATTAGTTTGTGAACTTGATTGATAATTAACGTTGCTCCAGATTGGCAAAACTTGATGAGATTTTCGTTTTCGCTTTCGTCGAGAACTTTTCCTTCTACTGCTAAGCGAATTTCTGGATATTTTAATTCGTGAAAGTTGAGAAGGTGGTTGAGTTTTTCCCAGGAAAATAGGTGTGCAAAGTCTTTTTTGCCTTCGCTTTTAATCGCAACTGCTTTGTTTGTCCAGTTGTTATTGAGAAAATCTTCGAGATTGTATGGTTTGAGGAGATTGGCGAGCGATCGCATAAAGTTTATTGATAAAATATTGCAATAAATTTTAAACAATTGAATAATTGAGGACAAGCGCCAAGCCTTGTCCTCAATTACTCCATACTTCCCGACAAACAAAAGTAAAATCTATTACTTCTTGTTTGGGGAGGCGAAGTCTAACGGAAAAACCTGCAATTACTCGTTGGTAACATCGCTACCATCGGCATCAACATTGAGGGTAGAAGAGATGTTTTTAGCTGTGGCGTGCTTGGCAATTTCCTTGACTTCTACTTGGATTTTGCTAGCGCGGGACAGTTTGAGAGCCGATCCGTTGATTTGCTTTGACATAATGGCCTCTAATTGTTGTATTACACCCATTTAGCTGAAATTTTCCCTGACTGTACTGTAACGTTAGGGTTTGAATTCTCAACTTTGACTAAAAGCTTAACACGAAGTTAATAAATTGTGCAAGTAGTTAAGAATTCTTATCAATAACTAGGCTGCCTGGGTAATTCGCAGCAGTTGCTCACCCTGGTGAAAATTAAGCGTGAATCGGCTCTGCTGGTAGATTATGGAGTTTGAGCGGGTGAGGTTTAGACCGATCGCCCTTTTCACTCCAGGACTAGGCGGGCGATCGCCTGTTGAGAAATTATCCTGTAACTTAGCAGTTTTTTGATTTCCAGCATCTACCTTAAGGTAGAGTATTGTTTGTGAGAGTTAGGATGAAAACGAGCTACTATCTAAATGAAGGGCGATCGAGAAAAACCCATTCCCAATCCCCAACAACCTTTATTCGCGCTCCAGAAGTCACGAATACACAAATAGCTATTTCTTCCCTCTTACATCCGTTACATCCGTTACGTAATCCGTTG
>NZ_JBARVX010000122.1:0-22775 GCF_049646505.1 Microcoleus sp. | reverse complement strand
TCCCTACAATTAATCGCGGTAGGGAAACGGCACTGCCGTGTCCTCTATATCATTCCGGCGCAGCCGGAATAGATATAATTGTCATCAAAAAGATTTGCAGTCAAGAGTGCAAGTGTTTGCTCAATTATTTGCGATTGTTGAGCCATTTAGCAGCAACTATTCCCAAAATACCCACAACAATTGGATTGCCCAAAAACTTCATCAAACTCGGCTGTTCGGCCAGCACTTCTCGGAAAATATCCGGGTGATTGTGATAGGTAAACGAGGCCAGCTTGGTAACATCGTCAGCATTCATGCGGCTGGCGTGGTGGGTAGAAAGTCCTAGCTGCTTTTCCAAGTGGCGATCGTCCAATCCTCTCTTGCCCAAATGCTTGAAGAATTCCCGCGCCACGTCGTCTCGTTCGTTTGGCTTAATTTGGGCGATCGCCTTTTGCAATTCCGGTTCCAACTGCGCCGGCGATAGCGAGTCGTGATTCAGAGAACGCCCGAATAATTGTTTGCGCTGATCCGGCGAAGTTCTCTGAGCAAAATCGTCAAAATTTTCGTACTCTTCACCGGTTGTTTCCGGCATCATTTCTTTATCGCCCTTGGCCAAATCGCTCATGATTTGACGCTTGTAATTATCGCTGCTACTCATGGTATTTCTTTCCCAATCTACACAACTGTTCTGTCTCAAATTTCGAGAAGTTCGCCAGCCCAAAACTCCAAAGTCTTATTCAAGCTACGCGAATATTTAAATTTTCTTGGCAAATCAAGAGTTGTATTCAATCTGATTTGATTGCTGGTCGTACTTGGCAGTTAAAATCAGCTTTTTATCAGGAGCATAAATCAAAACACTTACATCTTGGTTTGGGAAATTGCGGTGAAAACCTTGAGCTAAAGACTTCGCCAAATCTTTCACTTCTGTAGGTCGCACTTGCGGGGTAATTACAACTCCCAATTTGTTATTGTCGCGCACGTAAGCATCTTGAACCAGCCCCTTAGCCGTCTTTGTTACCCATTGACCAAAATCTTGACCTGCTGCGGTATTGCCGCGTTCTAGCTGCGCGTAATAACCCTGACTGCTCCCAATTGCTACAGGTACATTAGTCGGTTTTTGGGCGGAAACGCTGGGCGCGCAGGCAGTAGTAACACTCAGCATTAAAACCAAGAGTATGCCGGCAATTATTTTTCGACTCTGCTGCAATAAACTCACCTTTTTTCCTCCGGTATGAAAACAGTTTTAATATTTGAGAGGATCGGCTTTCTCGACCCTCTCAATTAGTATTAGAATCAGTCTAATTTCTTTTTGACTTCATCTTTCACATCTTCGGCTGCGTGACGAGCTTGTGCTTCTGTTTGCTTCGCTTTGCCTTCAGCTTTGTCCTTGGGGTCGCCAGTAACATTGCCTAGGGCTTCTTGAGCTTTGCCTTCGATGTTTTTGCCAGTTGCCTTTGCTCTATCTTCAACGCTCATTGGTTTCTCCTTATTTGTATCGATTTTTACACTTTCTACTTATTATCATAGGGAACAATCAGCTCGGTTGCACTCTACCTGTAGGAATAAAGTTTAACGTACTCGTAATGGGCGGGATGTAACGGATTGAATGGAGAGCGAGAATAGGGAATAGGGAATCAGGAATAGGGAAAAAATATTCTTGAATCGAGGATAGACTGCGACTTTGCTGCTGACTGTTTTTTGACCTAAATTGCTAGCTGCAACGAAGGAAGTGTAGTATCCCACAAAAAGCTGCAAAGCCATTGGTGCACCGAGAACAGTATTTTTTTAAACTCAAAAAATGGCAAGTTTTAAATTTATCTTGAATTGTGCCGAGTTGCCTCTTGCCTTCAAAAAACGGGTGCCGGCAAGACCTTATCTTACCCGCACCCTCTCAAAACTGGCATTAGTTTTAATCTGGCGTATGGTGACATTCTTTATCTATTTTGTGCTGCAGTTCTTCTTTTAACTGTTCGACAGCGCGCATAGTTTCAGCATTGTGTTGTTTTTCCTCGCCGAGGGCTTTTTCTGTTTCCTCGCCTAGCAATGTTTCTCTGGATTTTGGTAGCGTGACTTGTAGGTCGCTGACCCTGTTGGTTGCGTTTGGTTCAATATTCATTAGTTTTCACCCAACTATTTGCAAAATTTATTTTTAATAAGGCTACTTGAGGGTTAACCTTAGATAAATCGTAATAGAAATTACGGAGACTTGAATCTGCCTGAAGGGAGATTTGGGTTGGGGAATAGCTTTTAGTTTTTATTTCTGAGTTCGATCGCCAGAGAAATTGCGGAGACTTGAATCTGCTCGAAGCCAGATTGGGGAAGGGGAACAGTGCGCGAGTAGGTGAAATTGCTGAGCTATTAGCACCCAGGGAGGTATTGAGCTGATCCCCCCAATCCGTGGGGATTTTGCTGGCGGAAAGTGGAGCGATTGTTAGTTGTCTGTTGTCTGTTGTCTGTTGTTAAAACTCCCTCCTGCTGACGCGCCTGATGGGGCGGCGGCAACTCCCGACGTTGAGGTTGGCGAGTTTGACCGTTAAAATCAACAGGGTGCGGCCATTCCCAAGTTTTGTGGCGATCGCCCGAAGCAATCTGCTAAACAAGAGTTAGCATCAAGGCTGACTTCCTGCTGGATCGAACAAAAATTTCTGTTATTAGTAAAAAGTATCTGAAACCCTATGGGAGCAAGCAGCAGTAACCCCCTCAAAGCAGCAGGCCCAATTCGCGAGCCGATCGAAATTGGCATCTTGCATTCGCTGACGGGTACGATGTCGATCGGCGAAATTTCTGTGAAAGACGCGACTCTGTTGGCCGTTGAGGAAATTAACGCGGCCGGAGGAGTGCTCGGACGCCCCTTGGAAGCGGTGATAGAAGATGGAGCCAGCGATTTGCAGACTTTTGCTCAAAAAGCTAAGCAGTTGCTCCAAGAAGCGCGGGTGGCGGTGGTATTTGGATGTTGGACTTCGGCGAGCCGGAAAGCTGTACTGCCGGCTTTTGAGCAATATGGCGGGTTGCTATTTTATCCAGTGCAGTATGAAGGGCTAGAACAGTGTCCGAATGTTTTTTATACTGGTGCTGCGCCGAACCAACAGATTGTACCTGGGGTGAATTACTTGCTCGCACAGGGGAAGCGGAAAATTTTTCTGTTGGGTTCGGATTATATCTTTCCCCGGACAGCAAATACGATCGTGAAAGCTCAATTGGCTGCACTGGGGGGAGAGTTGGCGGGGGAAGTGTATCTGCCGCTGGGTTCGATGGAAGTGGAGGAGGCGATCGCACATATCTTAGCAGTGAAACCGGATGCGATTCTCAATACTCTCAACGGCGACAGCAATGTGGCTTTTTTTCAAAAGCTGGCGGAAGCTGGCTTGAAACCGGAGGATTTGCCGGTGATGTCGGCGAGCATAGCAGAAGAGGAAGTGCGGGCGATCGGGCCGTCCAATATTGCCGGACATTTGGTGGTTTGGAACTATTTTCAAACGGTGGATACACCGGAAAATCGGAAATTTGTCAAGGCTTATAAAGCTCGGTACGGGCAAAATCGAGTCACGGACGATCCGATCGAAGCGGCTTATTTTGGCGTTTATCTGTGGAAGCAAGCAGTAGAAAAAGCTGGTTCGACAGATGCGGTGAAAGTCAGGGCTGCTGCTAAAAATATGGAGTTTGCAGCGCCTTCGGGCAAGGTAAAAATAGATGCCCAAACGCAGCATACCTGGAAAACTGTTCGGATTGGCAAGGTAAGGTTGGACGGTCAAATTGAGGAGATTTGGAATTCGGGCGCACCGGTGCGGCCAGATCCTTTTCTCAAAAGCTATCCTTGGGCGGCGGCACTTGCTCCGAGGCGGATTTCTGTGGGAACTAGAGCTTCTTTGATCGGGCTGTTTGCGATCCTGGTACTGATAACTTGGATGGCGGCGGGTGTCGGGTGGATGGGGATTGTGCAGATGAAGAACTATTTGCTGGCAATAGAGGCTGCTTCCGATCCGGCGGCGGGGGTTTCTGAGGCCGCAATGGGGGTGCTGGTGCAGCAAACTCTGTTTGTGGCGAGCCGCACTCAGCACTGGCTGCTGGGGGCTTTGGTTTTGAGTTCGATCGCGGGGATAGCTGCTTGCGTGTCGGTGTCGGCGATTATTCGGAATCTCGGCTTGCTCCGGAAAACTGCCCAACTTATGGCGAGCGGTGATTTGACGGCTCGATCGCCTGTGGTGTCTAATGATGCGATCGGGGTGCTCTCTTCTGCTCTCAATACAATGGCTCAGCAAATTAACAGTTTGCTCAAAGGTTTGGAGGTGCGGCAGCGGCAGCTAGAGGAGCGATCGCGCGAATTGGAAGTTGCTAAGAACGCTGCGGAAGCTGCCAACCGGGCCAAAAGCACATTTTTGGCAAATATGACTCACGAGTTGCGGACGCCCTTGAATGCGATTATCGGCTACAGCGAGCTGCTGCAAGAAGAGGCCCAGGAACTGGGCGAAGAAGACTTTGTGATGGATTTGGCAAGCATTAATATCGCCGGCAAGCAGTTGCTAAATATTATTAGCGATATCCTGGATATTTCTAAAATTGAAGCCGGAAAGATGACTCTTTTCCTGGAGACTTTCGATGTGTTGAATTTGCTCGAGCAGGTTGTGACTACGGTTCAACCGCTGGTGGGGAAAAATGGCAACACTTTGATTGTGAATTGCGATCGCAATGTTGGATCGATCTACTCTGATTCCTCGAAGTTGCGGCAAGCGCTGTTGAATTTGACGAGTAATGCTGCTAAGTTTACCGATCGAGGGAAAATTACAATTAATGTTTGGAAGGAAGAAGAAAGGGAAGTTTTGCCTCCTGACACTTCCGAGGAACTTTCTATCGCGAACTCTGGGTGTCAAAATCCTGCGATCGTCTTTCAAGTCACCGATACTGGCATCGGGATGACTGAGGATCAGTTGTCGAGGCTGTTCGGGGCTTTCTCCCAAGCGGATGATTCTACTACCCGCAGGTACGGCGGTACCGGTTTGGGGCTGACAATTAGCCGGAGGTTTTGCCAGATGATGGGCGGGGACATTACGGTTGAGAGCGAGTTTGATTGCGGTTCTACTTTTACGATCCGGTTGCCGGTTGCGGTTCAAAGCCAGAAAGAAGCCCAGGGCGATGAATCTCTGCCGGAAACAAGGGACAAATTGAGGCCGCAACCGCTGCAACTCCCCGATGCTGCTACTGTGCTGGTGATTGACGACGATCCGGACTCGCGGGATTTAATCACTCGCTGCTTGTCGAAACAGGGATTTCAGGTGCGATCGTCGGCTAGCGGTGAAGCGGGGCTTGAGTTGGCTAAGGAGTTGCTACCGGCTGCGATTACTCTGGACGTGATGATGCCCAGCATGGACGGCTGGGCGGTGCTCTCGGCTTTGAAAGCCGATCGGGATTTGGCCGATATTCCGGTAATTATGTTGACTTTTTTGGACGACAAAAATCAGGGTTTGGAATTGGGAGCGGCGGAGTATTTAAGGAAGCCTGTAGATTACAAGCACTTTGCTGATTTGTTGAGCAAATATCAGCGTCCGCGAAATTAGCGATCGGTCAATCGATTTTAGATTTTAGATTTTAGATTTTAGATTTTAGAGGCGACCCCACGGATAAATTCGGGGGGCAAGTTTCATCGGATACAGGTTTTTTATTTCTCCACGGATGAATGCGGGGGCTTGTATTCTGGATGCTTTCGGTCATATCATAGCTGATGGATTACCTTGACACTCCCCAGCTATCAGGCATGGGGATTCTTCGATCTACGAGCTAACTTGCTGAGGCAGGATTTCTCCAGCCAAAGTAGAGGTCAATTCTCCCGAAGCGTTGCTTGCATCTAGTGCAAAGGTTCCGGTATGCCCTACCGTACCCAATCCCCGACTCAGGATCTTTCTAGCGGCATTCTCATCCCTATCTAATACACAACCGCACTTACAAGCGTGGGTTCTAGTAGATAGGGATTTTTTGACAATTTCACCGCAGCTAGAGCATTCTTGGCTGGTATATTGCGGATTCGCCGCAACCGTTACACGCTCGAATACTTTTCCAAAATATTCCAGCCAGACACGAAACTGATACCAAGATGCGTCGTTAATGGACTTTGCCAAACAGTGATTCTGCACCATATTTTTAATTCTCAAATCTTCGTAGGCTATCAAGTCGTTTGACTGAACTACGCACCTTGCCAACTTTACGGCATGGTCTTTACGTTGCCTACTTATTTTGAGATGTCGCTTGCCAAGAATCTGTCTGGCTTTGCTCCTGTTGATTGAACCTTTAACTTTTCTGGATACGCGACGTTGACTGCGTTTAAGAATACGTTCGCCTTTTCTCAAGAATCTGGGGTTTTCAACCGCAGTTCCATTTGAATCGGTGTAATATTCTTTCAGCCCAACATCGAGTCCAATCGTGTTGCCCGTTGGTTCCGTGTTTTCTTTTCTATCAACATCAATACAGAACTGGACGTACACACCGTCTGCACGTTTTACCAAACGAACCCGTTTTATTTGGGTGAAGGAGTAGAAATGTAGGTCGCGTGTACCTTTAAGTTTGAGTTTACCAATCCCCTTCTTGTCGGTAAAGGTTATCGATTTCCTATCGGTAGCCAGCTTCCATCCAGTTGCCTTATACTCGACCGAACGACAGTCTTTCTGGAACTGCGGATATCCTTTTTTACCGGTAATCTTTTTCTTACAGTTTTCGTAGAATCGGGAGATAGCTGACCAAGCGCGTTCTGCGCTCGATTGCCTTGCTTGCGAATTGAGTTCGTCGGCAAACGGAAACGTAGCTGCCAGTACAGCGCAGTATTTATTCAAGTCGTATTTATTTTTCTTCGGATTGTCCATCCAATAGCGTAAACAGCTATTGCGAACAAACTGAGCGGTACGAATTGCTTCGTCTACTGCCTGGAACTGGATTGATTTTCCGTAAGCCTTGAACTCAAAAACTAGCATTTTCTTACCTCCACATTTATGCTAGCGCAGTTGGCACAAAACAAACAGTATTGCAATAAAGAGTTACAATTAGTTGAAGCCGTCCTAGAAGGACGGGGTTTTCAACCCAGGTTCTTGATAATAAAAACGGTTCGCAGTGCGGACTTGCACAGGCTCCAATTTGCGGACTCCAGAACGCCATCACAAAAACCGTTGAACCTGAATTATCGCAGTTAATCGATCGGAAAACGAGAAATTAAAGATATGATTGATAGAACTGCATTGCTTAAAAGGATTACTCAAACACCTGGTAAATGTGGCGGTCGCCCCTGTATTCGCGGCATGAGAATTCGCGTTAGCGACATTTTAGAAACTCTAGCAGATAATGTAACAGCTAGCGAGATTCTAGCTGATTTCCCCGATTTGGAACCAGAAGACATTCAAGCGTGTCTGCTTTTTGCCTCTCTCAGCATAGATTTCCCCAGGATCGCAGTATGATTTTCTGGTTGAATGCTCAATTGCCTCCAAGTTTGGCGAAATGATTAACCCAAACATTCGGTGTTAACGCTGTTACATTGTAAGAGTTCGGGCTGCAGGATGCTCAGGATATTGAGATATTTAATGCGGCTCGTACCAACGGCTCAGGTACAGTTATCACAACTAAGGATCGAGATTTTGTGGATTTAGTAATTCGCCTTCGTAGTCCACCACAAATTCTTTGGCTAACCTGCGGTAACATTACGAATAGAGATTTGCAGCGCATTTTCACTCGTGCTTTTCCTGATGCAGTCGATCTACTTAATAATGGCGAAAATATTGTGGAAATTGGCCGGGTTAAATAAATCATTTTCGATCATCTAATTGCTCAAGAGCGATCGCGCTCAACTTCCCTACAAATGTTTCATTAGTCATTAGTTAACAGTGAAAAACCAATGACTAATGACCAATGACTAATAACTAATGACCAATGACCAATTAATCTAAGAAGCCCATTAAAGCCGAGCTATCGTCAATTTCATTTGAAGCAATGGGGCGGTTTCCTCCCATTGTGGAGTAAATTTCGTCAATGTGCAAAGTACCTACCCCAATTGGGCGGGCACCGGACATACTGAACATTTCGCTGACTTGAATGGCGCTGGAGCCGATCGGGCGTCTCCCAATTGTAGCAACCACTTCCAAGTCGCTGGATTCCACCGGGCGATTGCCTACAATGCCGTAGGTTTCGCTGATGTGCAGGGTGCTGGTGCCGATCGGGCGGTTGCCCGAGATCGAGACTGTCTCGCTGATCGTAAAATCGTCAGGGCCGACGGGGCGGTTGTCATGCATGAGTTGCGGGCGATAAAGTTGGATGCCCGCTGATTGACCTTCGCTGGTGGCTGGTAGGGCCTTGGTAGTGCCTTTGTTGCGGGCGCTCGCTTTGACTTTATCTTTGGGTGTGAGAGCCATAATTTTTTTCCTTGCTAATTGCTGGGGGTTGATTGCTGGGTTCGGACAACTGCTTTTCTGGGCTTTCTGCTTTCTATTGCGGCCGATGATTAAAATAGTATTACAAAGTCTAACTATTTTCTTAACGAAATTGCCAAATCTCTCAATTTTTGTTAAGATTTATTGGTAATAGCTACATTTTCCTATGGTAACTGCGGCAGCATCTTTTCAATTGCAAGCGCCCTTCCAGCCCACAGGCGACCAACCGCTAGCGATCGAGCAACTCGTCAAAGGCATCCAAGCGGGCGATCGATTTCAAACCTTACTCGGCGCGACAGGTACCGGCAAAACCTTCTCCATTGCCTCAGTTATTGAAAAAATCGGCAGACCCACCTTAGTTCTAGCACACAACAAAACCTTGGCCGCTCAACTGTGCAACGAACTCCGCAATTTTTTCCCCAACAATGCAGTCGAATACTTTGTCAGTTATTACGACTACTACCAACCTGAAGCATACATCGCCGTCACCGATACATTCATAGAAAAAACCGCAGCAATTAACGACGAAATCGATATGCTGCGGCACTCCGCCACGCGATCGCTCTTTGAACGCCGCGACGTAATTGTCGTAGCATCAATTAGCTGCATCTACGGCTTGGGAATGCCCGCAGAATACCTAAAAGCTGCTATCCCTTTGCAAGTAGGAATGGAAGTCAACCAGCGGCAAGTTTTGCGAGATTTAGTCAACGTCCAATACAGCCGCAACGACATCGATTTAGGCAGAGGCAAATTTAGAGTTAAAGGCGACGTTGTAGAAATCGGCCCCGCCTACGAAGATAGAATTATTCGCGTCGAATTCTTTGGCGACGAAATCGATGCCATTCGCTACGTTGACCCCGTAACTGGTAAAATCCTGGCAAGTACAACCGCTTTAAATATTTATCCAGCCCGCCACTTTGTGACTGCTGATGATAAATTAGAAGCTGCTTGTCAAGGAATAGAACTCGAATTAGAAGACCGACTGGCAGAATTTGAAAAAGAAGGAAAACTATTAGAATCTCAGCGATTAGAACAGCGCACCCGCTACGATTTGGAAATGCTGCGCGAGGTAGGATACTGCAACGGAGTCGAAAATTATTCGCGGCATTTAGCAGGCAGAAATGCGGGAGAACCGCCAGAATGTTTGATTGATTATTTTCCTAAAGATTGGATGTTGGTGATAGATGAATCCCACGTCACAGTGCCGCAAATTCGGGGAATGTACAACGGCGATCAAGCGCGGAAAAAAGTGTTGATCGAACACGGTTTTAGGTTGCCCAGCGCGGCCGATAACCGCCCTTTGAAAGCTGAGGAATTCTGGGCAAAAGAGAATCAGTGCATTTTTGTTTCTGCTACGCCTGGTGATTGGGAAATGGAAAAATCCGAAGGCAGAGTTGCGGAGCAAGTTATTCGCCCTACGGGAGTAATCGATCCGACGATTTTTGTGCGTCCGACGGAAGGACAAATTGATGATTTGTTGGGGGAAATTAAGGAGAGAGTCAGTCGGGACGAGCGAGTTTTGGTGACGACTTTAACGAAGCGGATGGCGGAAGATTTAACTGAATATTTGCAGGAAAGGGGAATTAGAGTGCGGTATTTGCACTCGGAAATTCAGTCGATTCAACGCATAGAAATTATCCAAGATTTGCAGGATGGTAAGTTTGATGTATTGATTGGTGTGAATTTGCTGCGGGAAGGTTTGGATTTGCCGGAAGTGTCGCTGGTGGTGATTTTGGATGCGGATAAGGAGGGGTTTTTGCGATCGGGACGTTCGTTGATTCAAACGATCGGGCGGGCGGCGCGCCACGTTCAGGGACAGGCGATTTTGTATGCGGATAATTTGACTGACAGCATGGTTAAGGCGATCGACGAAACCGATCGCCGCCGGGGGATTCAGCTAGCGTACAATAAGATGCACGGGATTACGCCTCAGCCGATCGCGAAAAAGCGATCGACTAACGCGATTTTGGCGTTTCTGGATGTGTCGCGCAAGCTGAATTCTCAGCAGTTGGAGGAGGTTTACGAGCAGGTTGATGAGTTATCTTTGGATGAGATTCCTCAGTTAATCGGGCGGTTGGAGGCGCAGATGAAGGCGGCGGCGAAGAAGTTGGAGTTTGAGGAGGCTGGTAAATTGCGCGATCGCATCAAGCATTTGCGGGATAAGCTATTGGGACATTAAGGAAGAGTGGGAGGATATGATGTTCGATCGCATTACCTTCGATCCCAAAATTATGGGAGGAAGAGCTTGCATTCGAGGAATGCGAATTACTGTTTCTTTGGTAGTGAGTTTAGTAGCAAATGGGATGAGTGTAGAGGAAATTTTGGCAGCTTATCCTTATTTGGAAGCTGAGGATATTAAAGCTAGTCTCCAGTATGCGGCATTTTTGACGAACGAGCAAATTCGTCCATTTAGCGGGACTCCAGCATGAAATTTTTGGCAGACATGGGTGTGTCTCCTGTAACGGTGCTTGCACTGCGCCAGCAGGGATATAATGCTGTACACTTAAATGAGCAAGGATTGGAGCGTTTGCCAGATTCTGAAATCCTGGAAAAAGCACGCCAAGAGCAACGAATTGTTTTAACTTTTGACCTGGATTTTGGCGAACTTCTGGCTATCAGTTCTCAATCTCTTCCAAGTGTGATTATTTTTAGAGTGCAAAACACTATTCCAGTATTTGTTAGTTCTAGATTGCTTGCTGTTTTGTCGGAGTGCGGTGAAGATTTGGAAACAGGTGCGATTGTGACAGTGGAAGATAATCGTTATCGAGTACGGCGACTTCCTATTTAGGGTAGGAAAGTGCGATCGTATTAAGAATTTGGGCAATTGAATGAGCAAATTTCAATTATTCGATGCAGTTAGTTTAACCGAAGAAATCGCTCTCGCAGATGGCGAGATTGCACCCCCAGAAACAGCCGGGGCAATTGTTGAGGTATTCAAAAACGGTGAAGCTTATTTAGTAGAATTATTTGGCGGATGGGTGAAAGCGGAAGTTGGCGGAGATTTTGTTCCTGCAACTCAGGATGAACCGGGGGCATTTATGGAAACGATTGGTGTTGAAACAGTTTATCCGCATCAGTTGCAATTATACAACTGATACCAAATCCGGCCTTGTTACCCCCTGTATGATTCGGCGGTTGAAACCGCTACTACAAAAACGAAGTCCGCCTCCGCGGACTAAGAAATAAACGGGGTTTTTAACTCGGATTTGATATGACGCATGGGATCAGAAACCGGGTTTTTGCGAAAATACTTCGTTGCGGCGAGTAAATTCGCTAAAAACCCGGTTTCTTTGGGCTGAAGTCTGCGACTTTGCCGAGTTTGTACAGGAAAAACAGCAAAAAGTGCGATCGTGTTAGGTAGCTGATTCACAAATTTTCTCTACCTTTTTATTGCCAATGTCGATCGGATTTGTTTCTTGAATTCGCCCTTTAGCATAGGCGATAACTTCTTTAAAGTCTGCTTCTTCAAGTTCTGGATAAGTTTGGTGTATTTCTGCTGTCGAATAGTGAGATGCCATCATTGAGATGATAGTTTCAACAGTTATGGGTAAGTGGCGAATGCAAGGTTTTCCCGCCATGAATTCTGAATCGGAGGTAATTCTAGTAAATTGCTGGATATCTTCTTTGCTATTGGTTGCAATTTCATTGTCCTGAATTACTATGCCAACTCCCGGAATAAAACGCACAGGCTTTGTGCCTTTGAGGGGGTTTACATCTCCCCAATCATAGGGAGGAATTTCATTATCGACGAGGTAAAGTTGGCGCCAAGGGGATTTTGCCAATGCTTCCTCGGAAATGTCAGGAAAAAATATTAGCACTTCTGGGATGCCAACTGGAAAACCATTGAGTTTGCTCAAGCCATCTATAATGGCGGCTAGGACGGATAAGTCTAAATGATTGAGCTTTTCGGCTTTTTCGATCAGTTGGTATACGGTTTCAGGATTGAGTGTTTCGCCCACAGCTTCGACTAAGTTTTCGGGGGTGAAACCTCGACATTTCAAGTATTCGGCTAGTTGTAAGCGAATTGTACTCATGGGTTTAGTTGAGAAAGATTTTAGGGTGAAGTGCGATCGCCCTTTACCATTTTCCTATTTTTTGGATGAAAAGGGCGATCGCGCTTTCTATGAGATTCCTAGTCTATCCGTAACATATTCGCGATCGTGACATGGCGCAGTTTGATGAACCATCGTTTTCGCAGTAATTTGGATGACAATCAAGTTGGTCATTCAAGTCATTTATTACCTGTTGCTGGTTTTTAATAGTTTCATCCTTTGCTTCGTTTTCCTCAAGCAGACTGCGGTGCGACTCCGCCAAAGCGCGGTACGACTTCGCCAAAGCAGAGAGGGTTTTCTTAGTCCGCAGAAATTTCGTGTACAACGACTCGCATTGTGGAGTATAATTGTGGGACATATATTTCAAAGTAGTTCGGTTGACTTGTGGTGGTCTGAAGTTTAGATCCCAAACCACCGTGAGTTCGCTAGCTAAAACAGGGCCTCTGTCTGAATCGTTAATTCAGGCGGGCCTTTTCCGTATCAGACAGGATTCGGTATTGCGAAAAATCCAAGACTTTAGGGCAAAGATTTTCAAATTTGAAAATTCAGGCGTCAAGGATTCAGTATTACGACAAATACAAGACATTAAAGGGTTATCGTTCTTACACTTGGCAAGGTGAGGACGATCTATTCTGTCTTGCACTCTCAAAATCTAGCACAGCTCAAGTTAACTTGTCAACCCATAAATAGGACTATTTTTAATATCTATCTTGTCCCGTTATTAGGGGATAAGATAAATTTTAATATCTACCTTATCCCGTTATATCAGGACAAGGTAGATATCATAATGTGTATGATTGAAGCTCAAAGTCTTGATATTCAAGGGATTTAGAATAGCTTATTATTGTGAAAAAAGCTCGGAGTGATATTTGAAGTTCCCAATATTGAAAATTAATGTACCTACCCAGATGTTTAGGTATTAATTCCTTAGCATTTAACCAATCCATATTTTTTAACCACTGTCCTCGATCTTTGTCATAACTGACCAAACATTCCCAGGGATAGCAGCAATTGGCTGGGGCTTGGGGCGAAGGCGATCCAATCTGGAAAATTCCCAGCGCTGGGAATTCATGACTTGAAAGATTGTTGAGTTAGAGATGCTACAGCCTCGATCGCCCAAAACACCATCCAAACCAACTACTTACTCAACACCACAGCATCGGTATTACCAGAAAAAGCCGGACTAATAAACTCATCCTTCTCCTCGGCTGTGATGTAACCCTTATCTACAGCTAGCTGCATCACTTCAGCCAGAAAACCTCTGAGTGCATCTAATACGCGAGTGCGATCAAATTAAAAATGCTTTTCCTAGCCAGTGGTAAGTTGGGCGAAGTGAAACGTAGGGTTCGTTACCTCAACCCAACCTACTAATAGCAAATCCGGGTTAAATTTACCCTCTATCTCTTAGTCCGCGAAGGCGGACTTTGTTTGTGTAGAAGCGGTTTCAACCGCCGAGAGATCGAGTAATAAACTTACGGTGTCGGATTCGGATACTTAGCGTGCACCGCATCGATTTCCGCTATGATATCCTTATCCAAATTCACCTCCAAACTGCCGAGATTTTCCTCCAACTGTTCGAGACTTGTTGCACCGATAATAGTGCTAGTTACAAACCAGCGCGATCGCACATAAGCCAAAGCCATCTGCGCCGGAGTCAAACCGTGTTTGCGCGCAATCTCAATATACGCTTTTACCGCATCGTTCAGATTAGTTTTATCGTAACGCTGACCGAATCCAGAAAACAAAGCCAGTCGCGAATTTTCCGGGATTCCATTCAAGTATTTACCCGTTAAAATTCCAAAAGCCAAAGGACTGTAAGCCATCAATCCCACATTTTTAAAACGGCAAGTTTCTGCCAAATTCATGTGAAACGTCCGATTGCTCAAACTAAAAGCATTTTGAATCGAAACAACTTTCGGCAAACCGTGTTTTTCTGCCAATTCGCAAAACTCGCAAACTCCCCAAGGCGTTTCATTGCTCAAACCCAAATAGCGGATTTTACCAGCTTTAATCAAGTCAGCAAATACCTCTAACTGTTCCAAAATTGGTACAGTTTCGTGTTCTTGAGTAACATCGTAATCTGGCGCGCCAAATAGCGGCACGTAGCGATCGGGCCAGTGGATTTGATAGAGGTCGATGTAGTCAGTTTGCAAGCGCTTCAGGCTATCGTTCAGGGCTTTTTCGACATTTGGGCGATCGATCTGATTTTTCCCTTCCCGAATCCACTTTAACCGAGTGCTTCTGCCCGCCACTTTCGTCGCTATAATAACCTTATCCCGCTGCTGTTTCGCCAACCACTCGCCGATATATTCCTCGGTTTTTCCCTGACTTTCCGGTTTTCCCGGCACCGGATACATTTCGGCCGTATCGATAAAGTTGATTCCTTTAGAAATTGCCAAATCGAGCTGTTGGGCAGCCTCTTCCACAGTATTTTGCTGGCCGTAAGTCATCGTACCCAAACAGATTTCAGATACTGATAAGTCGCTGTCGCCGAGTTGTTTGTATTCCATGAGTTTGATTGCTGCAAAATTATCTGATTCTATATTACCTAAAAACCTAGATTTAATTGACAACTCCCGAAAAGTGCGATCGGCTTTCTCCTCTCTTCCTCTTTTCCTCTGCGCTCTCTGCGCCCTCTGCGGTAAAAAAAAATTAAAAAAATATCCCCACTTAAATGTTAATATAAATAATTCGTATTCCTCTGATGTATGAGTAGTCGCCCGCCCAAAATTCCATTTGTCAACCTATCCCTGCAACACCAACCAATTCAACCCCAAATAGTAGCAGAAATTGGAAAAATTATCGAGCAAGGAGACTTTATTTTAGGCCACGCACTGGCAGAATTTGAAACAGCATTTGCAGCAGCTTCTGGGGTAAAATACGGCGTAGGAGTGGCTTGCGGAACAGATGCGATCGCCCTGGGACTCCAAGCTTGCGGCATTCACCCCGGCGACGAGATTATCGTACCCGCCAACACATTTATCGCCACCATCATCGCCGTCATTCAAGCCAAAGCAATACCTATCCTGGTAGATTGTGACCCGGAAACCGCCCTGATTGACCTCACAGCAGCCGAAACAGCAATTACCTCGAAAACTAAAGCAATTATTCCCGTACATCTCTACGGTCAAATGGTATCGCCCGGGCTGCTTTTAGATTTTGCTAACCGGCACGATTTAATCATATTTGAAGATGCCGCCCAAGCGCACTTAGCCGAAAGAGAAGGATACCGCGCGGGTTCCTTTGGGAAAGCAGCAGCATTCAGCTTTTATCCCAGCAAAAACCTCGGCTGTTTTGGCGACGGCGGGATGTTAATTACTAACGATGCAGAGCTCGCAAAAACCGTGCGTACTCTCCGCAATTACGGAGCTCCTAGCAAATATTTACATACAGAAATTGGTACAAACAGCCGCCTCGACAATTTACAAGCGGCCATACTCAACATTAAATTGCCATACTTAGAAAAATGGAATCGCGATCGCAACTTAGCCGCCCAACACTACAATACTTTATTAGAGCCGCTCAAACACAAAGGCATTGTACCGATCGCCAATCACAGCAGTTCAGGTCACATTTATCACATCTATGCGATCCAAATTACTGAGAAAAGCCCGTTAGCGTTAGCGAAGCGATCCGAAGGAAAGCCCGCCCCTACGGGGGCTGCGCCAACGAAGAGGATCGACCGCAATACCCTCCAGCAAAAACTCGCCCGAGAAGGCATTGAAACAGGCATCCACTATCCCGTACCCTGCCACCTGCAACCAGCCTACCAAAACTTAGGCAATCCGGGCGACTTCCCCCGCGCAGAAACTCTCTGCCAACAGATTTTATCATTGCCAATTTATCCCGGATTGAGCAATACTCAGATCGAGCAGGTGGTACGGGCGATCGGGCGATCGTTGAATTGCTAATTGTTAATATAAAATTATGCTAAAAATGTTTACACCAGTAGAGTGCATTTCTCAAAGCGTTTGAGTTGGGAATTAACAAATATTTAACTCACACTTCCCAACCGCTTTCGCATTGCGAATCCACTGCGGCAATATCAAAACCTCTCAAATTATGCACATCCAGCGCCGAATCCAGATTATTTTCAAGCGATACCTTTTGGGCGAAGGTATCGCCCTGCTCCTAGTGCTGCTGTACGCCCCCCTGCTAGTACACTGGTACGACGGCTGGTTCAACAAAAACATCAGCATCGAACACGAATATTTCAGCCACGGACTAATTGGTTTGCCCTACGCAGCTTATATTGCTTGGACGAACCGCAAGAGCTGGCTGCGCTTGCCCAACACCCCGCATCCTTTCGGAAGCTTTTTGCTGGTACTAGCGACACTTTTTTATCTGAGTCGCTTAAGCGATTTAGTGAATTTATCCCTACCAGTAATGCTGGCAGGTATATGCTTGTCTTTAAAAGGAATCCCCGGCTTAAAATTGCAGGGAATGCCACTTTTATTCATATTTTTGGCATCACCAAATCACATCCCTTACCTCATAGAACCCTACGCATTGCCGCTGCAGCACTTCATTGCTGAGACATCAGGTTTAATCTTAATTAAAATTGGTCTCAACGTGAGAGTCGAAGAAATTTATCTCTACGTAAACGATCGCATTGTAGAAGTTGCGCCCCACTGTGCCGGCTTAAAAATGCTGTTTACCAGTCTTTACGTCAGCTTAGTGCTGCTGGATTGGACGGGAGTTTGGAGTTCCTACAAAAAAAGCCTTCTGTTTTTAGTAGCTACATCTATCATTAGCATCACTTCCAACATTCTCCGCAACACATTGCTAACTTACTTGCACGGAACCGAGAGAGAGACGCTTTTTAATTGGCTGCACGCCGGATGGGGCGGAGACTTGTACTCTGCTTGTATACTAGGTTTATTGGTACTTCTCCTCAACGGCATGGAAAAGTATTCCCCAAACCAGTCTGGCAATTGATGAAACAAATGATTTCAGTACAGAAACTACTGCGGCGGTACCAATTATCAAAAATTGTGGTACTGGTGTTTTTGTTGGTACTGGTTGGGGTAGTAGCAATTCCCGGCTACCTGACAGGAAAGTGGCCTTGGACAAACCCGCCAACCGTTACAAACCTCAAGCAATTGAAAAGTTTGCGCCAAAACGGGATGACACTTCCCGGCTGGGAGGCTACCCGCCTGCAGAATAGCGTGCTAATTGGCGGTCACAGGTGGTTAGTTGAAGAAATTAAAAACGATCGAACAATTGCCATTTTATTGCTGTTGCCTCAAAATGGCCCCAAAAACCAGCCCCAAGTAGAATGGCTAGATATCGATGGATTTCACCGGTGGCAAACAGACTCTCATCGCACTTTGAGGTTTACAGTTAAATTAGCGGCAACACCCGACAAGCCGCCGGCTACCATCGAGGCCCGGTTTTTCCGAAGCTGGACTCCCCAACAAACTTTTGCTGTCGTGCAGTGGTACGCTTGGCCTAACGGGGGTTCTCCATCAACCAGCCGCTGGTTTTGGGAGGACAGTATGGCGAGACTGTCGAACCGCCGCGCCTCTTGGGTTGCTGTCAGTATCATCCTTCCGATTGAAGCGCACACAGAGATTAAGATAGTTGAACCGCTGCTGGAATCTCTGAGTCAAACTGTTCAAGCTCAATTAATGGCAGAAACTTTTCGGTAGGAGTAGATTTTTTTGCTAAAGTATCGTGCGAGTAAAGTTGAATGTTGGGAGCATCTCAAGAGAGAGTAAAAAGCTTTTTTTTTGATTGCGACCGTCTGGGTTCGCTTGCCGAATATACATAAAAAACAATTTGGTATTAACAATAAATATTTTCAGTTAAAACTTGCGGAAATCAAACTCAAAAAACAGCAAATTATGCAAAATAATCCCAGATTTTATCTGCTCAAAATGCCGAAAAACTTTACTATTAAAAATAGCGTCGCTGTTTCCTTAGCAGGTCTGCACTCAACTGCTTGGACTCTATCTTTTGCTACTGTATTCTGGGGCTTTAACGGCAAAATTTTTCCAGAAACGGCTTTAGCTCAATCCGTTGTTCCTAGTTCCGAACAGTTGGTGCCGCCGCCACCGCTGCGCGTACCGCCACCGCCGCAGACCAACTTCAACCGGCAAATTAACCCAGCTTTTCGGAATCGGCCTTACCGCCTGGGCCCTGGAGACCAGATTTCGGTTCAAGTTCAGCGCTTCCCGGAGTTGAATTTTACAGGTGCAATCAGTCCTGAAGGGGTAATTGTACTGCCGCTGATTGGAACAGTAAATGTGCGCGGTCTGACTGTCGAAGAATCACAGCAGCGACTCCGCGAGCGCTTTGCCCAATTTATCAAAAATCCTCAAGTATCTAGTTCTTTGCTGGTTCAGCGCCCGGTAGTGGTGACGGTGACGGGGGAAGTGGCGAGACCTGGTTTTTATCCGCTGCAAACCCCACAACTTCCGGCGGCTTTGGCTGCTGCTGCGGGGACTAATCCTACGGCGGAACTGCGGGCGGTGCGGGTGCGGCGGACTCTGCCGGGGGGGGAAGTGGCGGAGCAAGTTGTGGATATTTTGACACCGCTGCAAACTGGTATTGCTCCGCCGGATTTGCGTTTGGAAGATGGAGATGCGATCGTCGTACCGTACAAACAGATTACACCCGATCGCAAGTCCGATCGAGATTTAGCATCCAGGTACAGCCTAGCCGCGGCCGCTGTCCCCATCCAAATCACTGTCACCGGAGAGGTCAGCAAACCGGGTTTTTACACGCTTGGGGCGGGTTCCGGTCGAATTTCCGCCGCTTTGGCGATTGCGGGGGGAGCCACGGGAAAAGCCGATTTGCGCGAGGTGCGAGTGCGGCGGACGCTAGCAGACGGCTCCTCGGTGGAGGAAGCCATCGACCTTTACACTCCCCTAGCAAACGCTAACGATTTGTTCGATTTTCCTTTAGCATCGGGAGATGTGATTGTCATCCCGGAATTAGACGCCAGTACCAAAAACCTAGACTACGACAAAGCTCTGGTGGCGCGGTCTACTTTGATTAAGCCCAGGATCTACGTTCGAGTTTTGAGTTACGCTAGTGGTAATTTGACTTCGTTTTACCTAGAAAATGGCAGCAAGTTTTTGGATGCTATCAACAATTTACCTGTAAATCTAGCTGACTTGCGGAAAATGGCTTTGATTCGGTTCGACCAAAAGCAAGGTATAGCTATCAACCGCAAGATAGATGCTAAAGCTGCTTTGGAGGGCAATGTTTCTCAGAACCCGATGCTCGAAGATAATGATGTGATCGTAATCGGTAGGAATCTGGTAGAGCGCGTTGGTTATGCAATCAATATTTTTACTCGACCTTTCCGCGATCTTTTGGGATTTATTCTGTTCTTCGATCAGTTGAGAAATGGGGTAACAAATCTGTTCGGGCCTTCGCCTAATAATAGGTAGTCATTGGGCATTGGGCATTGGGCATTGGGCATTGGGCATTGGGCATTGATTGGGCATTGATTGGGCATTGGGCATACCTCACTTTGGTGAGAACCGCTATATTAGTGATGGTTATTAGTTATTAGTTATGATTTACTCAAAATAAACAGTTAACAGTCAACAATCAACAGTTAACAGTCAACAGTTAACAGTTAACAGTTAACAGTCAACAGTCAACAGTTAGGATCGAAAACTTAATAACTGAAACACCTCTTACAGTCCTATCTCCTGTAAGTTGCCTTCCTCAAATGAGGCAGAGCCTCCGGATCTGCATTACCAGGCAGAGCCTGGTAACGAGCAAACAGTCAACAGTCAACAGTCAGTAGGGGCGGTGCCCCCGTGCCCGCCCTCTTAGTTGTCAACAGTCAACAGTCAACAGTCAACAATCATTATGACTTTATCAGTTGTTAAACGTTATTTAATTGCTTTCGACCAATACAAGTGGGTGGGACTGGCGACTCTGGCGACGACTGTGGGCGTGTCGGGAGTAGTTGCTTTGCAGCCAACTCCGGCGCCAGTTTACGTTGCTTCCGGTACGCTGTCATACCTCAGACCGACCGTGATTTTTTCATCTACTACTACTAAAATTCAACAGGAAGGACAAGAGATAACTAAAGATATGCTGCTGGATCAAGAAAATGTGATTGAACCAGCAGCAAAAAAAGCAAATGTTTCTGCTGACAAGCTGAAAGACGGCGTGCAAATCAAGATGCCGAGCAAGAATAATGACCCCAGCGCTTTGATTCAAGTATTGTACAAAGATGCCGATCGCAAAAAAGCAGAAAAGGTACTAAAAGCAGTGATGAACGAAATGGTGGAGCGCAGCCAAGATATTAATACTTCTAGACTGCGAGACACCATCGCCCAAATTAAAGAACGCTTGCCAAAAGTAACTGATGAACTCAGAGAAACAGAAGCAAAACTAGAAGCCTACGAAAAACGAGAAGGGACTTCAATTTTAGCAGCTCTCAACGGTACGCTGCCGCAAGCGATTGCTGGCAGCCAACAGCAGCAGCGGCAACTCCGCGTGCAGTTGGGAGGAATTGAAGCTCAAATTAATAGCTTGCAGGATCGCTTGGGATTGAATGTGGAGCAAGCTTACGTCGCCCAAGCACTTTCTGCCGATCCAATTATTGCACAACTGCGAGTGCAATTGTTTTCGATCGAATCTCAGCTCAAAATTCTCCGCAGCGACTTGCAGGAAGAACACCCGAAAATTGTAGAATTGCTCAAACAAAAACAAGCTTTTGACGAACAGTTGCAGCAGCGACAATCGGAGGTGCTCGGCGGTAACGGGGTGGCGGCGCCGCTCAGAAGTGCCGATCGAATTCGGATAGACTCTTCTTTAGATCCCGCCAGACAACAGTTAGCTCAAAATTTGATTGCTTTGCAAACCCAGCGGGAAATGGTGCAGCAGCAAATCAAAGGAGTCGAGAAAACCGAACAGCTATTGCGCCTGGAGCACGCCACAATTCCCAACAAGCAGTTAGAACAAGCGCGGCTGGTTCAGCAAGTGGGGTTCAAAAAAGCTCTCTATGACAAGATGCAGTCAGCTTTGGTAGACGCACAAGCTGCAGTAGCGGAGACAACGGGGAGTTTGGCAATCGCCCAGTTGCCCAAAACTGATGATGTCGAGTCAAGCAAAAGAGGTTTGCCGGTGATGCTGGCGGTGGGGGGATTTGTAGGATTGCTGCTGGGCGGCGGGTTGATATTTTTGTTGGGGATGCTCAACGGCAAGTTTTACAGTTGGGAAGAAGTGCGGGCGGCTTTGGTGGAAAAAGAGGTGCCGATACTGGCAGTTTTGCCCGAAGCGATCGTGTTTGATTCCTACGGGGATGATATGCCTCTGGCTTTGGAGCCCAATTCGCCCTATTTGGAGTTTTACGAGCGGTTGCGGACTAATTTGCGCCGAATTGGCGAAAGTCCGGTGAAGGTGGTGTTGTTGACTTCGGCGGCTCCTTTGGAGGGGAAGAGTTTTAGTGCTTACAATTTGGCAATTGCCTCGGCTCGATCGGGCAAACGGACTTTGTTAATTGAAGCAGATTTGCGATCGGCTTCCAACGTAGAATCTTTGAGAATCGCTACAGATCCTCTAGCGGCGGTGGAACCTTTGCACTATTACGGCAATATGAGCGAGTGCGTCCATTTGGTTCCAGATGTGGAAAACCTTTATGTTGTGCCGAGTCCGGGCTTTTTGCGGCAGGCTTCGGCGGTACTCGAATCGAGTGAAATGCGGAGATTGTTCGAGGATGTTCGCAACCGCTTTGATTTTGTGGTTGTGGATTCTCCGGCGCTGAGCGAGTGCAATGATGCGTTGACGCTGGAACCGTACACGGACGGTATAATTTTGGTGGCGCGGGCTGGTTATACTCTGGCTAGTATGCTGTCTGAAGCTGCGGATCAGTTGCTGGAATTTGACGACGAGGAGTCGCATAAATCGGGGCCGCGGCTGTTGGGGGCGGTTATCAACGGTGCTGATATTCGGGTGAAGAAGTTCCGCAACGATGTTGATGAGTTGGAGTGGCCTTTGAGTGCTGCGGGCGATCGAGCTATTGAAGTGCGATCGAGGCAATTACCGCACCAGTCTAAGCCCAAAAACAAAGCTATTCATAATAAATTCAACTAATTTACGCCGCTTGATGGGACGAGCAATTGCAAAAGTCAATTGCAGTTTCTTTGTAAGCGAGGAAGAGCCTCGACACAGGATTAGGGAGGATCTTCCTCGCCTGGTAGGGCGCTACCAACGAGTAATTACCATCACAAAAACGGTTCGTAGTTATCAATCTGTTAGAGAGTCGATGGCAGGGTGTCCCCCACCATCTCTCCTACAAAACCGGGAAGAGCGACTTTCACCGCACACGGCTCCTGAGTGATGTAATCCTGGTTATGGATACAGTATGATCGCA